>JAUNNI010000062.1 GCA_030531555.1 Eubacteriales bacterium
AAGGTTGTTTTGTTATTCAGTTATCAAGTTTCGTTTGCCGCTCTCACAAGCGACTCACTAATACTACCATAGCGTTTTTTCATTGTCAACAACTTTTTTTATTTTTTTAATATTTTTTTATCTTTTTCTTTTTTATATAAAGAAAGACTCTTATTATCTTATGATGTTATGTTTGAATATATTACGACTGATTCCATTGCAAAACAGCTTCTTATCAATCGTATTATCGTTTCACAATAACCATCTCTTTTTGTCGAATCGCTTTTTCAAATAGTTTTTTTGCAATTTGCTCCTGTTTTGATGGAACGATCAGCTCCACCCGTCGATTCATTTTCTCAAAGGCATTCCTATGAATTTTTTTAATTTTTCCACAGTTCAAAAGAATACTATGAAGATGAGGACATTCTGCAAATACATTAGCATCCATTTCCTGAATGTTTTTTCCAAGAATAATGCTTTCCACTTTAGATGCTCCTCGGAAGCAGTTCTTTTCTAATATCTTCATGGTATCTGGACATATAATTTTCTTTGCATGACGGCAATCAGATAAAGCATCCTGATATAAAGCTTCCACACAATAATAATAGTCGCCCAACTTCACTTCTTTTGGCAATTGAACTGTTTCAAGATTGCTTTCATAAGACAGGCAGCGTACCGTTCCTGCGATAATAGATGGATCCATAATCTCATAAAGTGCATTCTGTGTCTTAAATCTCTTTCCTTTTGGATTAGAATATTCCCAATAACCATCGAAATCTTTAGATTCTGTCACATTCTGAATAGGATCCTTCCAAATATATTTATATCCCTTCTTCCACAGTTCCGGATAAACAATTTCCTGTCCATAGTGATAGCTTTTTTCTTCTACAAGAGTCCCTTCTTCAAAGAAACGAAGGATATAGTTAATATATTCTTCCTGAAAAAGAGCCTTAACGTTCGTGTCCTCGTGAATAATGGAAAATTCTCCATCCCAGCCTGCAAAATGATATCGGAAAGTAGAGTCTTCCTCTTTTAATACATTTTCCGGAGCATGGGCTGTTTCTCCATAATAAACAGACTCTTCTTTTAACAGTTCCCCATTTTCATGGAAAAAGCGTACCAAAAACTGCTTTCTTTTCGTCTCAAACACCGCTTTTGCCATGCAATCACTTTGTATATGACTAAGGTCACAGTTCCAGCCTGTAAAATGGTAAGTATACTCTTCTGTATCTGGTTTTTCTGGATGAAAAGGCATTTTTGCACTCTGATTGTATGCTACCGTTTCCGTCCCTAAAATCTTCCCATTTTCATGGAAATACATCACAAGATATTCTTTCGGAACTTCTTGATAGATCGGATTTACCACAAGATTTTCTGTGACTTTGGACAGATCCTGATCCCATCCCTGAAATACAACCCGATGATGTTCTTTTTCCTCAAGAATCGCTTCCATGGAAGGAGCCTCCACACTATGCCCATCTTCTGCAAAGACAGTTTTTAGCATCTTTTTCTCGGCATCCTGGAATACAACAATATGCTTTTTTGTATTTTTCTTTTTTCTTACAACTTTTTTCTTTTCCATGAAATCGTTCCTGTTCACTAATCATTAACAAATGACATCCTGGTATTGCCCTTTCGTATAATTAAGAATATCCTGAGGATTTACTTCTACTTGAGTACCAATCTTCCCGCCACTTACTACAATCGTATCCTGCAAGATTGCCGTTTCGTGAATCGTGGTGACAAACATTTTTTTCATTCCAAATGGACTGCATCCTCCACGTATATAACCCGTAATTTTTTGGATATCTTTCACCGGAATCATCTCAATTGATTTCGCACTGACTGCTTTCGCAGCTTTTTTCAAATCAAGTTCTTCCGCAACCGGTATACAAAAAACAAAATACTCTTTTTTATTGCTGACTGTTACCAATGTCTTAAAAACCTGCTCCACAGGAAAACCAGTGAGAGCTGCTACAGTCACACCATCCACAGCTTCCTTGCCATGTTCATAAAAATGGGCCTGATATGGAATTTTTTCTTTTTCAAGAATACGCATTACATTCGTTTTTATCTCTTTTTTCATATCTTTATCTCCATTTGTATCGTTGGCATTTTTCATGGCAACTTCTATCCATATAATATTGTTTCATGCCATTCCATATTCATGTTTTGACCTTATTATCATATCATATAAAAAAGAACAAGTCTTAAAAAATATCTATGATTCCACAAAAATAAGCCAAAGCAAAAATATTTACACGCTTCGGCTTAAACTTTCCATATTAAAAAATAAAAGAAATCAACACACCGGCAATGCTGCCGCAGCGATTTTTTCAAAAAGAATCAGATTTTGATCTGAATGTTCTAATTCTCTGGAAAACCGATAGACGATCTGTGTTAAGTCCTCTCTGTCAAAATTCTTCTCATTCTTCAGCCAGCATGCTTTAGAAAGTTCAAAAATCACATACAAAAACAGTACACAAGACTGCGTTTTTGCAAGGATCTGACCATCATAGACAGAACCGCAGAAGTAGGTTGTAAGAAAATATACTGCAAGTTGTTCTAGAGCAATTTCCAGAAAGTTCTCTTTTTCTGCACACCAACGAACAAACTCATCCGATATTCTGGTATAACTTTCTTCCCCAGAAAGATACAATAAGCTGGCACTTTCTGATAAAAGCTGTTCCCAGTCTTCTCGCAAACGTTCTAAACGGATCACCCGATCAAAAACCCGCACAGAATAAGGCATTGTTTTGGCAAGATGTCTTTTTCTATAGGTCATATCTCCCTGTTCATAAGAATCGAAAAGCTCAAATGCAGAAAAGGCATTTCCTTCCTCGATGATCTCTTCCAGGTTCGCACTCAAATGAAGAGCCTTTTCAAGGCGCACCTTCATGGATTCCTGACGATTTTGTAAAATAGATATCAGTACATTTCTTCCCTGATCTAGAATATCATACAAAAGAACGTCAAAATCCATCTCTTCATAGTCTTTGTAGTTTTCTTCCTCTTCACTTTCCTCACTGACAAAAGTAACCGGATCTGTACGATTCATTAAATATCTGGCAACCTCCGGACAGGATACGGAAAGAGAAACTTCTCTGACATTTTCAAATTCTTCGATATGTCTCGGATAGCGATCACAGGTTTGGCATAAGCCACTTTCTCCTATGGCAGAATACAGTCTGCAAAGATTTTTATCGTCTAAGAAAAAGCAACGTTTTCCAGCTGTTTGGCGAAAAGTATGACTTCTCCAATGAACTCCTTTATGAAGTTCTTTACGAAATGGCCCTTTCTCTGCTTTATAAGCCTGTAAAGAGTCCTTATCAACGACAATCTTCCAACCGGCACAACAAGTATCTTCACACTGGTCTGCCACACAGGAAAAACTCTCATAATAGTCTGGTTTAATATAAAGCATAGGTGAAATTCCCCTTTATGCCTTGATTACCTCCTCGATTGCATGTAAAAGATCATCATATTCTTCAAATGCAGGATACTGTGGATAATCTTTACGAATCTGTTCTGTGGAACGGAAAAGGAAACCAGCTTTACTTGCTTCAATCATACCAAGGTCATTGAAGCTGTCACCGCTGGCAATTGTTTCAAATCCACAAGACTGTAAGGCACGTACTGTAGTATATTTTGATTTTTCACAGCGCATTTTATAACCAGTAATGGTTCCGTCTTCTGCAACTTCAAGAGTATTACAGAAAATAGTAGGCCATCCAAGCTTCTCCATTAATGGTTTTGCAAACTGTTCAAATGTATCACTTAAAATTAATGTCTGGCATTCAGAGCGGAGTTGATCAAGAAACTCTTTTGCTCCTGGCAGTGGATCGATTTTTGCAATTGTTTCCTGAATTTCTTTCAGACCAAGTCCATGCTCTTTTAAGATGTTCAGACGATACTGCATTAATTTATCATAATCAGGTTCATCTCTTGTTGTTTTACGAAGTTCTGGAATACCGGTTTCCTCTGCGAATGCAATCCAAATCTCAGGTACTAAAACGCCTTCTAAATCTAAACATGTAATATACATAGGGTATCCTCCATAAATTATCTCATTCATTTTCACTGTGTTTTTGTAGTTCTTTAACGTACTAAACAGTGTATGATGAATTATATCATCCTTTTTCCTTCATTTCAAGAAGAGATTCGATTCTGAAGAAAATCAATGGTCTCATTGATTGCCAGATTAAAGTTCTCTGGTACCTTAAAAATGTGTTCTCCGCTCGGAATCTCAAGCAGATGGCAGTCATGATAACGTTTTACTGCCTCTCTGGAATAAGAAATATCTGCAATCGTGTCCCAGGTTCCATGGCAGATCAGCACTGGTTTTTCAAATCTGGTGATTTCTTTCCATGGATCTAAGGTAATCACATCCCTGACATATTTTCTTCCAATTCCGGTGCCGCGATACATTTCGATATATTCCGGAACATTTTCTGTATCAAAAGAAATTCCCATCATATATCCACGGCGAAGATAATCCGGAGCACAAATTGCCGGATAATACATCAAAAGTGCTTCCACCTCTTCTTTATGATCCGCCGCCACAAGAGCTGCTGTAAGGCCACCTTGTGAACATCCTCCAAGAATGATATGATTTTTATCCACATATTTTTCATGGATCATAAATTCATAGACCATCTCCATCTCTTCTTTATCCGTTAAAATACTGGCATCGATATCCTCTCTGCCATAACTTTTGGTACCTTTTGAACCTGTAAAGTCAAAAACAAATACATGGTAGCCTAATTTGGAAAAAATTCTGGCATATCGGCTGGTGGAAGCCATATTGCTGGCGAATTCATGATTTAAAAGAATTGCCGGATGTTTCTCTAAGTTTTCCTCCTCAGGATGAAAACATTTGCCGAAAAGAACAATTTCCTCCCGTTCAATACAAAACTCATCCACAAATGGCCAGTCTGCAGATAGTTCTTTCTTTAATATATTAATCCCGTTCATCACTATATCCTACATCATAAGAGTCTCTTGGTTCTTACCAGGAACTCCTTTAAAAATATCTTAATTAAATCCAGTCAAAATCTCCACCGGTGATAGCGAGACTTAAAAGTCCATCCATTTTATCGACGTTTTCTTCACCTTCAATTACTTCAATCAATTCCGCAGTGTCTAAAATATCATCCATGGATTCATCTGGTCCGATTTCATAATCGATATCTCTCTCACAATCAATACAGGGAATATTTTTCATAGTCTGTAAAGAAAGAAATTTATTCCCACATTTTTTACAAAAATAGAAACCACAAATTTTGGTTCCGTCTGGTACATAATACATAACTATCTCCTTTATGACATCATTTCCTTCGTACACTCACAAACGATCAGCTGCTGATGGCAGGCAGGGCATAACTCGTAAGTACAATTCCAATGATGTGTCTTTCCAGGTCGCACGCCACAACCCATACATTTTCCAACAGCAGGGCCAAATCCTTCTTCGCTGGAGCCATAGCGAATTCGGTGGTAACCAATCCCATCCACACGGATCTTTTTTGCGTCACAATCCTTTGTTTTATGTTCGTCCATGCCGCAAGCCGGACAAATCTTAGCTTCTTTTTTAAAAAATAATGCCATGTCTTATTTTGGCTGACAGCCGGAACAGCCAGCACAGCCACTGCTTTTTGCTTCCATAAGCTGCTCAGTTACTTTATAATAAGAATCTTCCATCTCACGCTGAAGAATCTGTGAATTTGCGGCATAAACAAGCATATTCATCACAAAATCTTCCTGGAAATCCGCCATGGAAAATTCCTGTCTTCTTGCATCCCCGCTTCCTCGAATAATGGAAGAAAAGATTCCCTTTCTACTCTCATCAAAAATCTGGATTGCAAGTTCCATATCAAGCTGAGGAATATATCCGCATAAATATAAGGATAATTCTTCGATAATATCGTCATCAAGATACTGTTTTAACTGGAAATCCTCCATTTCCTCATTCCATTCCATCCATCTAGCTTCTTTCTGAATGGTCATTAAAATCAGTTCTTTAAAAAATGCTTCAGGAAGTGTATTCATAATTCCTCTCCTTTTTTCTAATTCAAGAACACCTCGGTATTCTGTCTATAATATGCACATCATATTTCAACATAAAAAATCAATAATGAGCCTATCTTAAAAATTATAGTATCTTTTCAGAAAGAACGCAAGACCGATTCTATCTCCTCTCAAAAAGCAGAAAACACCGACCAGGTCTGACAAAACCGGATCGGTGTTTTGATGATTATATTTTAATTTGAGAACAAAAGTCTTCAGATTGATTATTCTTTTCCGTTGAAACAATATGTGCAAATCTTACATGGCTCGATGCCGATTGTTTCAAGAAGGTCATCTAAACGATGATAACGAAGGGATGTGAAATTAAGTCTTTCGCGGATATCTTCGATCATCTGTGCATATTTTTCAGATGTTGGATCAGAATACTGGTCTAAAATCTCCTGTGGACAGTTAGGTCCTTCTCTCTTTTCAATCACCTGACGTGTGATTAATTCCATTTCAGATTTGGAACGGGAGAAGTTAAGGTATTTACAGCCGTAAAGAAGCGGTGGACATGCAGGACGGATGTGAACTTCTTTCGCACCGTTTTCATAGAGGTACTGTGTTGTATCTCGAAGCTGTGTTCCACGTACGATGGAGTCGTCAATTAATAATAATTTTTTACCTTCGATGAGTGCTTCTACAGGGATCAATTTCATTTTTGCAATTAAGTTACGCTGACTCTGATTTGTAGGCATGAAGGAACGTGGCCATGTTGGTGTGTATTTGATAAATGGTCTTGCGTATGGGATTCTGGATTCATTGGAATATCCAATCGCATGTGCAATACCGGAATCTGGAACACCTGCAACGATATCCGGCTGAACTGTACCAGCGTCACGTTTTGCAAGCATACTACCACATCTATAACGCATTTCCTCAACATTTACTCCTTCGTAGCTGGAAGTTGGATAACCATAATATACCCAGAGGAAGGAACAAATCTTCATTTTATCGCCTGGCTGTTTTAATACTTCAATTTTTTCTGGTGTGACAAAATCGATTTCACCAGGGCCAAGTTCTTTATATAATTTATAACCGAGATTGATGAATGCATGACTTTCAAAAGATACGCAATATCCATCTTCTTTCTGTCCAATAATAATTGGAGTTCTTCCAAGCTGATCACGTGCTGCATAGATGCCGTCTTTTGTCAGAAGAAGAACGGTCATGGAACCATCCACGATCTCCTGTACATGACGAAGTCCGCTCACGATATCATCTGCTTCACAGATTAATGCTGCTACCAGCTCTGTTGCATTGATCTGACCATTTGTCATCTCCTGGAAATGAGAATGACTGTTCTTATATAAATCTTCTATAATTTCATCGTAATTGTTAATTTTACCAACGGTTGTGATTGCAAAACTTCCAAGTTTGGAACTGATTAATAATGGCTGTGGTTCAAAGTCAGAAATACATCCAATACCAAGGTTACCTTCCATATCATTAACATCTCTGTCAAACTTTGTACGGAATGGAGAGTTCTCAATATTATGGATTGCACGGTTGAAGCCATCTTCTCCGTGAACTGCCATACCAGCTCTTCTTGTACCAAGGTGTGAATGATAATCAATACCATAGAATAAATCTGTAACACAATCTTTTTTTAAGGCTACGCCAAAAAAACCACCCATGATTATACTCCTTTTCTAAAACGAAAACATTTGCCTATCATAATTAGGTACTCTAAACGAAATAATTATAACATAAAGTATGCATTTTGGAACATTTTTTTAAGTATTTTAGCATTTTTATGAAATATTTACGAAACCATCATTCAAATTAGTGATTTCTTATCAAATATATGGATTATTTAAGATCTTTTTGATCTGATCCTTTCGTGTTTTTGCACCATCAATTGGTGTTTCATACATGGCACTTACAGCAGCACAGCCTGTTGCAAATTCACAGATTGTTTTCATCTGCCAATCCTGGAAAAGTCCATGGACAATCCCTGCGGAGAAATTCGCCCCAACACCGATCAGATCTTTTGTCTCTCCCCAAATTGCACCCATGGCAAATGGAGCGCCATCTCCTTTCACAAAACAGCCATTCATTCCCATGGTGATGATGACATTTTTCATTCCCATCTCCATGAATTCCTGGGCGATCATCGGAGGGATGTTCTGCCCGGAAAGTAATTTGGCTTCCTCTTCATTTGGGATAAAATAATCGATATACGGTGCCAGTTCTCTGAGAACTTCCTTCGCCTTTTCCACATCGGTAAAAGATCCAGGATCCACACAGATCTTTACATTATTTTCCTTTCCTATAATAAGAAAGTTTTTTAAAGCAGTAAGTTCCATCATCCCTTCAGCAAATAACTCACTGACAGAGATTACCTTGCATTTTTCTGCCTCTTTTTCGATTTCTTTTGTGGTATAGATTCCATAAGCCTTCGCTTCTTTTTGAAGCCATTCACTCTCAGCTTCATTTTCCAGAGAATCCACCAGACAAACTTCATAACCAAGAGGACTTAAAAGAATTGATTGCCATACTGCCTCACCGGCAAACCCTTTTTCTTTTGAAATCGGTCCAAGACATAAAACATCATAAGCCATATCATCAAAAGAAAAATCGCCCATTCCAAATAAATCAAATTCCATAGATTTCTCTCCTCTTTTTACAACAAGGAAAAGACCCAGAATATAGAATTCCGGATCTTTTATTTATTCTGCAGAGGATGCTTTGATCCCCTCTTCATATACTTCATCAAGGATTGTAGCTACTTTGCAGATTGTATGATAACATCTTTCTTCAGGTGTGTGGAACTGTTTTCTTAAATCTTTACATGCTTCAGAACCATATGCTTCTCTTGTACGACGGATGTATTTTCTGGTGAGATCCATGAGTAATGGGCTGGTATGTCCACCATCTCCTTCAACAAATTTACAGCTTAAAGCTGCTCCGCCACCAGAGATTGCACCACAAACGATTCCTGTACCCATTCCTCCACCAAAGCAAGCCATCATTTTTACTGCTTCTTCCGGGATATCGAGATTCCATGCTTCTCTGGCTGCACAAAATACTGCTTCCGCACAGTTGTAGTTCGTCTGTTTATAATATTTATCTAATAAATCTACTACTTTAGCCATGAATAACGTCCTTTCCTCATCGCTTTGACTGAATTTCTTCTATATATAATACATTTATCAAGAATGCCTCAGCGTTCTTACTGAGGAATGCGCTGGAGGCTATAACATGTTTCTTCTATATATAAATGTTATTATATATCCCGCAAATCTTCTGCCTTTTTATTATAATCAATTCCTTTTCAAATGACAATGACAAAGTACATAATTCCTAATTTCCTTCTTTTTCCAAATGACAGTTTTTTGTCAAATTTTAATCTTTTTAGGGTGTTTTATAGTTATATTCTGTAGATTTTTTAACAAATAACATGTTTTTTTCTTTCTTTTCCCACCAAGTAATCTGTTTTCATAATTTTTACTTGACATTTTTCAATTAATTTATAAGAAATAATCTGTCTTTTCTGCTAGATTTTTTAAGTATATCTTTTAAGTGATAGGCTATTTTTAAACAATAATTATAGTAAGATATTTTTATTTGTAAAAATAGTTGTATTCTCCCCTTCATTCTTCTTTTTTTTTGCAAACTTTTTCATAAAAACAGTTGCATTGCCTAAAATATTGTGATAATATTAACACAAGTTGAGAGACGACTCTCATCACGCAACGTATTAAAAATTTTTATGAATGAATGAATGAAAAACGGAGGAATTCAATTATGGCAAAGAAAGTTGTATTAGCTGGTGCATGCCGTACAGCAATCGGAACAATGGGTGGTGCTTTAAGCACAGTACCTGCAGCAGAACTCGGATCTATCGTTATTAAAGAAGCTTTAAACAGAACTGGCATCGACGGTGCTCAGGTTGACGAAGTATTAATGGGTTGTGTAATCCAGGCTGGTTTAGGCCAGAATGTAGCTCGTCAGGCTTCCTTAAAAGCTGGTCTTCCTATCGAAGTTCCTGCTGTAACAATCAACGTTGTTTGTGGTTCCGGTCTTAACTGTGTTAACCTTGCTGCTACAAAGATCCTCGCTGGCGAAGCTGATATCGTTGTTGCTGGTGGTATGGAAAACATGTCCTTAGCTCCATTCTGCTTAGACAAAGCTCGTTACGGCTACAGAATGAACAATGGCGTATTAAAAGACTGTATGGTTAATGACGCATTATGGGATGCATTCAACAACTACCATATGGGTATCACAGCTGAAAACGTTTGCGAACAGTGGGGTCTTACAAGAGAAGAATTAGATGCATTCTCCGCTAATTCTCAGGCTAAAGCTGCTGCAGCAATCGAAGCTGGCAAATTCAAAGATGAAATCGTTCCTGTAACAGTTAAAATGAAGAAAAAAGAAGTTGTTGTTGATACAGATGAAGGTCCACGTCCTGGAACTACAGAAGAAGTTCTTGCTAAACTTCGTCCTGCATTCAAGAAAGACGGTATGGTAACAGCTGGTTCTTCCTCAGGTATCAATGATGGTGCTGCTGCAATCGTAGTTATGAGCGAAGAAAAAGCTAAAGAACTTGGTATCACTCCAATGGCAACATGGGTAGCTGGTGCTTTAGGCGGCGTTGATCCATCCATCATGGGTGTTGGTCCTGTTGCTTCCACAAGAAAAGTTCTTGCTAAAACTGGTATGGCAATCGACGACTTCGATCTTATCGAAGCAAACGAAGCTTTCGCAGCTCAGTCTCTTGCAGTAGGTAAAGATCTTGGATTCGATACATCCAAACTTAACGTAAACGGTGGAGCTATCGCTCTTGGACATCCAGTAGGTGCTTCCGGATGCCGTATCCTTGTTACATTATTACATGAAATGCAGAAACGCGATGCTAAGAAAGGTCTTGCTACTCTTTGCATCGGTGGTGGTATGGGTTGCTCAACAATCGTTGAAAGAGACTAATCACTGACGTTTTATTTGAACATTAATTATCCATCATCCTTTCGGGGATGATGGATTACTCAATATTTACACGATTTCCGAAAGGAGTAATTCATCATGGAATATATTTTATATGAAGTAGATGGCGCTGTTGGTACTATTACTATCAATCGTCCACGTGCATTAAACGCATTAAATTCTCAGGTTTTAGAAGAACTTGACGCTACATTAGACGCTGTAGATCTTGATACAGTTCGTTGTCTTATCCTCACAGGTGCTGGCGAAAAATCTTTCGTAGCAGGCGCTGACATCGGCGAAATGAGCACACTTACAAAAGCTGAAGGTGAAGCATTCGGTAAAAAGGGTAATGATATCTTCCTTAAACTTGAATCTTTCCCTATCCCAGTTATCGCTGCAGTTAATGGTTTCGCTTTAGGTGGTGGATGTGAAATCTCCATGAGCTGTGATATCAGAATCTGTTCCGAAAACGCAGTATTTGGTCAGCCAGAAGTTGGTCTTGGAATCACACCAGGTTTCGGTGGAACACAGAGACTTGCTCGTTTAGTATCCCCAGGTATGGCTAAACAGTTAATCTACACAGCACGTAATATCAAAGCAGCTGAAGCTTACCGTATCGGTCTTGTTAACGCTGTATATCCACAGGAAGAATTACTTCCAGCAGCTATGAAAATGGCTAAAGGTATCGCTATGCAGGCTCCTATCGCAGTTCGCAATTGTAAGAAAGCAATCAACGAAGGCCTTCAGGTTAGCATCGAAGAAGGTGTTGCAATCGAAGAAAAAATCTTTGGTGACTGCTTCGAAACAGAAGACCAGAGAGCTGGTATGGGCAACTTCTTAGCACCAAAGGATCAGAAACTTAAAGTAGTTCCTTTCCAGAACAAATAATTTTAAACATAATTAAAAAACATACATATAATAACATTTATGGAGGTAAATAAAATGAAAGTTGGAGTAATCGGCGCAGGTACAATGGGACAGGGCATCGCTAAAGCATTCGCAGCAGCTGGACATACAGTAGCTCTTTGTGATATCAAACAGGAATTCGCTGATGGCGGAAAAGCTAAAATCGTTAAAGGTTATGATAAATTAGTTGCTAGAGAAAAAATGACACAGGAAAAAGCTGACGCTATCGTAGCTAACATCTCCGCAGGTCTTAAAGAAGATCTTTGTGCTGACTGTGATCTTATCGTAGAAGCAGCTTTCGAAAGCATGCCAGTTAAACAGCAGACATTCGGCGAATTAGACAAAATCTGTAAACCAGAATGTATCTTCGCTTCTAACACATCTTCCCTTTCCATCACAGAAATCGGAAAAGGCCTTACACGTCCAATGATCGGTATGCACTTCTTCAACCCAGCAGACCGTATGAAACTTGTTGAGGTTATCGCTGGCGCTAACACACCACAGGAAATGGTTGACACAATCGTTAAAATCTCCGAAGAAATCGGCAAAACACCTGTAGAAGTTAAAGAAGCTCCTGGTTTCGTTGTAAACAAAATCTTAGTTCCTATGATCAACGAAGCAGTTGGTATCTACGCTGAAGGCATTGCTTCTGTAGAAGGTATCGACACAGCTATGAAACTTGGTGCTAACCATCCAATGGGACCTCTTGCATTAGGCGATCTTATCGGTCTTGATGTTTGCTTAGCAATCATGGACGTATTAGCTACAGAAACAGGCGATCCAAAATACCGCGCTCATCCATTACTTCGCAAAATGGTTCGTGCAAACAAATTAGGTATGAAGACTGGCGAAGGTTTCTACAACTACAAAAAATAATTATTCATAAGTATTCGTTTTATCAAACAATATTTTGAGTATACTTCATATTTCAATACAGAGAACCACAGTTTTCTAGCTGTGGTTCTTTTGTAAATTATCTATTTTCAACCGAATCGGGAGGATAAAATCATGAGCTTCATTAAAGATTACGCAAATAAATTAGTAACTGCAGAAGAAGCTGTTAAAGTGATCAAAAGTGGTGACTGGGTTGACTATGGCTGGACTACAATCACTCCTGTAGCACTTGATAAAGCACTCGCTGCAAGAATGGATGAATTAGAAGATCTTAAAATCCGCGGTGGTATCCTTATGTGGGTACCAGAAATTTTCAAAATTGAAAACCCAGGTGATCATTTCGTATGGAATTCCTGGCATATGAGCGGTATCGAAAGAAAAGCAATTGCAAATGGCAACTGCTTCTACGCTCCTGTTCGTTATTCTGAATTACCACGCTACTATCGTGAACATATCAAACATCTTAATGTTGCAATGTTCCAGGTGGCTCCAATGGATAAACACGGTTACTTCAATTTCGGACCTAACGCTTCTCATTTAGCAGCTGTTTGTGAATGTGCAGACGTTGTTATCGTTGAAGTAAATGAAAACGTTCCACGTTGTCTTGGTGGCTTCGAAGAAGGTATCCACATTTCTAAAGTTGATTATATCGTAGAAGGTGACAACCCAGCTATGGCTGAAATGGGTGCAGGTGCTCCTCCTACAGATGTTGATAAAAAAGTTGCTGAATTAATTGTAGAAGAGATCCCTAACGGTGCATGTCTCCAGCTCGGTATCGGCGGTATGCCTAACACAGTAGGTTCCATGATCGCACAGTCTGATCTTAAGGATCTCGGTGTTCATACAGAAATGTACGTTGACGCTTTCGTTGATATCGCAAAAGCAGGCAAAATCACTGGTGCTAAGAAAAACCTCGACCGCGGTCGCCAGGTTTACGCTTTCGGTGCAGGTACTAAGAAATTATACGATTACCTCAATGAAAATCCAGAATGTATGTCCGCTCCTGTAGACTACACAAATGATATTCGTACCATCGCTGCACTTGATAACTTCATGTCCATCAACAACGCTGTTGATATCGACTTATTTGGTCAGGTTAATGCAGAAAGTGCTGGTATCCGTCACATCTCCGGTGCAGGCGGTCAGCTTGACTTCGTACTTGGTGCTTACCTTTCTAAAGGCGGTAAGAGCTTCATCTGCTGCTCTTCTACATTCAAAAAAGGTGGCGAATTACAGTCCAGAATCCGTCCTACATTAGCAGAAGGCTCCATCATTACAGATACACGTGCAAATACACACTATGTTGTAACTGAATACGGTAAAGTATGCTTAAAAGGATTATCTGTATGGGAAAGAGCAGAAGCTTTAATCAGCATCGCTCATCCTGATTTCCGTGATGAATTAATCGCAGAAGCAGAAAAAATGAAAATCTGGAGACGTTCCAACAAATAGTTGGCATAATTCTTGATTCATTTTATTCATAAAATATAAATATAGTATAAAAGGCTATCCGTAACCTCAGCGGATAGCCTTTTATCATTCTATGAAGTTTTTCTAATAATAATGATATTTTTTTCGGTTCTTTCCAAACAAATAAATTGTTATGATCAAGGTCACAGCCTCTGCCACCACAATGGAAAGCCAGATTCCTTCCATCCCAAGAAGAATTGGCAAGATGAAAACACATGCAATCTGTACCACAAAGGTTCGAGATCCAGAGATAATGGCAGATACTTTTCCATCATTTAATCCTGTGAAAAAAGCAGATCCTACAATATTATAACCACAAAAAAGGAAAGAAAGGAAATAAAGGTGCATAGCATGTTTTGTTAGCATCATCAATTCTACATCATAACCAACATAAATTCTGGCAATCGGATCACTTAATAATTGAGCCAATATGGTCACGATCACAGAAGCTGCCAAAAGCATCTTCCAGCTTTTTGCAAATACATTTCTAAGTTCCTTTTCATTCTCAGATCCTAGCTGATAACCAACAATAGGTCCCACAGACATGCCATATCCCATAAATACCGCCTGGAAAATGATCACAATATACATGATGGTTCCGTAAGCAGCCACTCCATTTTCCTGGGCCATCTGCATGAGACGATAATTGTAAATCATACTGAGCAATGACATGGAACAGTTGGTCAGCATTTCTGAAAATCCATTACTGCAGGCTTTTTTCAAACAGGAGAAATCCGGTTTGGCAAAAGCATAATGAAGCTTGCTATCATTTTTGCAGCCAAAATAAACTAAAGGAATGGAAGCACCTACAATCCAGCTGCAAGCAGATCCTAAAGCCGCTCCCCAGACATCAAGCTTAAAGACACAAATCAAGAGATAATCCATAATAATGTTTGTAATTCCCGCTACAACGGAGATTCGCAATCCCATCTGTGGTTTATCTGCAGCTACAAGAAAACTCTGAAATGCCGCCTGGAGCACACAGAACACACCGGCTGCAATCATCACTCTACCATAAATCACACATTCATTGATGATCGCATCATTTGCTCCCAACAATCTGGAAATTTGTGGCATAAAAAGAAAGCAAATACTTCCATAGATTGCTCCACAAAAAAGAATGAAGCAAATGAACATAGTAAAAATCTCATCAGCCTTTCGATCCTGTCCTTCTCCTCGTACCTTGGCAATGAGTGCACTGCCTCCGGTTCCAATCATCCAGCCAACTGCTCCTAAAATCATCAGAACAGGCCAAACAAGATTGAGGGCCGCAAAGGCATTTTTCCCAACAAAGTTAGATACAAAATATCCATCGACAATGCTGTACGCCGAAGTTACCAACATCATCAATATACTTGGTAAAGTAAAACGGATCAATCTGCCATAAGAAAAATGATCCGACAACTGTATTTTCTCCAAACTCTAACAACTCCTTTCCGTAAATCGATAACACATAAGCATTGAGAACACATAAGCATTCTTCTTGCGAGATATGCGTCATGCATCGCTTCATCAGATTATTATCTTAGCATCTTTTTTTACATAAAAAAAGTAATTAATTCTAGTAAATTTATTATATTTTCGATATAATATTATTGTTTTTATTAATTTTATTTTGTAAAGGGGAAAAATTGTAATGTATGATCTTATTGTAACGGTGAATAACACCGTCAACAACTTTGTATGGGGTGTTCCAGCCATGGTGTGCATCGTCGGAGTTGGTCTCTATCTTGCAATCCGAACCAGATGTATCCAGATTCGAAAATTCGGACTGTCCATGCGCACAACCTTGGGAAAAATTTTCTCTAAAGAAACCGTCCAGGATGGTGCCATCAGCCCATTCCAAGCTGTCTGTACGGCTTTGGCCGCAACCGTCGGCACCGGTAACATCGCCGGCGTTGCCGGAGCAATCGCCATCGGTGGTCCGGGCGCAATCTTTTGGATGTGGTGCAGTGCCCTTCTTGGCATGGGAACCAAATTCACAGAAGTGACTCTCGCTCTCCGTTATCGTGAAAAAAATGTAAAAGGCGATTACGTTGGCGGTCCCATGTATTATATCAAAAATGGTTTAGGAAAGAAATGGCATTTCCTTGCTTATCTATATGCTGCACTTGGCGTTCTTACGGTATTTGGAACCGGTAACGCAACACAGGTAAATGCAATTATCACTGCCATTGACTCTGCATTGATCAATTTCCATATCGTAGCTGATCAGGCACCTGCTTTTAAAATGATTAACTTAGGAATTGGAATCTTCATTATGATTCTTGTTGCCCTTGTTTTATTGGGAGGAGTAAAGAGAATCGGAAATGTTACCGAAAAACTGGTTCCTTTCATGGCTTTAATCTACGTTATACTAGCTCTTGGTGTAGTATTTATCAATATCAAATCCGTTCCTGGTGTTATCGCAACCATATTTACCAGCGCTTTTCGTCCGGCATCTTTCACCGGAGGCATGGTTGGAAGCATGTTCTTATGTATGAAGAAAGGAGTCTCCCGAGGAATCTTCTCCAATGAAGCCGGCCTTGGTACCGGTTCCATCGCCCATGCTTCTTCCGCGACACAGGATCCTGTTCAACAGGGCTTCTTCGGTATCTTTGAAGTATTTATGGATACTGTTGTAATCTGTACTTTAACCGCACTCGTTATCTTAACAAGTGGTGTTAACATCTCTTATGGAGTTGCTGCCGGTGCAGAACTTACCATCAGTGGTTTCACTTCCACTTACGGTGGATGGGTTTCCATCCTCACTGCCATCGCCATGTGCTGTTTCGCCTTCTCCACAATCATTGGCTGGGGACTTTACGGAACAAGATGTATTGAATTCATCTTTGGCAGCAAAATCAACCGTCCATTCATGGTGGTTCACTCTCTCGTTGCTATCGTAGGAGCAACCATGAATCTGGGATTAATCTGGGATATTTCAGATACCTTCAACGGTATGATGGTAATCCCGAACTTAATTGCCATCTTCTTACTGTCTGGTCCGATGATCAAGATGTTGAAGGAATATGAAAAAACACATTAATTTAAAGAATACCGCTAGCAGGTTTGCACGGGAAAACGCTTTGACATTTCCTTCCACACCTGATGGCGATATTCTTTTTTCCGATTTTGATTTACTTTTCCTGGCTTTTTTCGTCTGATTTTCCTGGCTTTTCTTCGGACTAAGTTTAATATATATTGTTTTTCGTCTGAACTTGTCCGGCTTGCCTTCAGACTAAGTTTTATTTATATTATTTTTTGTCTGATTCCTGGCCCTGCCAGGTCAGACGAATATCTGCTTCTTTCTCTTTTCGTCCGAACTTGTCCGGCTTGCCTTCGGACTATGTTTAATTTATATTATTTTTCGTCTGATTCCTGGCTCTGCCAGGTCAGACGAATATCTGCTTCTTTCTCTTTTCGTCCGATTCTTCCCGGCTTGCCTTCGGACTAAATTTTACTTATATTATTTTTCGTCTGATTCCTGGCTCTGCCAGGTCAGACGAACATCTGCTTCTTTCTCTTTTCGTCCGATTCCCCATAACTTCTCTTGTACTAAATTTAACTAACATATTTTTTCGTCTGAACTCTGGCCCTGCAAAAAAAGGTGAAGGATCCTTTTCAGATCCTTCACCAATTCGGATATATATTTCTTAGATTTTCAGGCCCCGCCAAAGGCTGTCCCATAAAATATTATTTGTTCTGTTCGTCACGGATTGCATTTAAGCGTTTCATTACATCGTTAGCACCTTTGCCGAAGTATTCCTGTAATGTAACGTATTCTGCGTAGAGCTTATCGTAAACTGCTGCATTCTCCATATTTGGAGAGTATACTTTTTCATCAATGCTTCCGATCACTTTTGCTACTT
>JAUNNI010000063.1 GCA_030531555.1 Eubacteriales bacterium
GAAATCCAACTTAATTTTTTTAAAAAATTGTCTTGACAAATGGGTTCACCTTAGATAGTATGAAGAGGGAAGAAGCAAGATTTCAGACGGCTTATTTACGGGTTGTTTTGTGTTTCTGTATGTTATGTGGCATGATAATCTGTGGTAGCGTCACTGCGAAAGCACAAGAGGCTACCATATATTATGGATCTAATATTAATAAGCAGAATTACACCAAATGGTCCACCAAGGTAAATTCTTATCTGACTGAAACGAGGGATCATAAACTGATGCGTTTTCAGGCCAATGCTCTTAGCACGAAGAAACAGTATCTGGTAGAGTATTACGATTCCTCTTACCATTTAGTGAGAACTGTAAACGTGCCTTATGAACTGAGTCTTTTTGGTGCTTTTTATGATGATGGAAATAATTATTATATTTTTTCTGGTCAGAATAATAGCAATGAGAAAAATAGTGTAGAGGTATTTCGCTTGACGAAATATGATTATAATTGGAGGCGTCTTGGCTCAGTCGGTGTCTATGGAGCCAATACTTCTAAACCATTTGAAGCAGGGCTGGCCAGAATTCATCACTCAGGAAAACATTTGGCAGTAAAAACATGTCATACCATGTATGTTACAGATGAAGGCTATCATCATCAGTCAAATATGTTAATTCGTTTCCGTACCGATACCATGACGGTGGAGAGTTCTAATTACAGTGTGTCCAATATTTCTAAAGGATATGTTAGTCATTCCTTCAATCAATTTGTGCGCTATGATGGAGATTCTGTGGTTGGGGTTGATCATGGAGATGCTTATCCAAGATCGGTGGTTCTGACTAAGACACGAGCTGCAGGCAGTGGTTGCGATTATAAAGAAATTTTGGCCATTTCTGGAAATGTGGGGAATAACGACACGGGCGTTTCGGTTGGAGGTTTTGAGATATCTTCCAGCAGTTACCTGGTAGTTGGAAATTCTGTAAAAATGGGAAGTGGTTATAGTGCAAGTGGAGTTCGTAACATTTTTGTTGCATCTGTGGATCGTAATCTACAAACAACACCAAAGCTTCGCTATGTGACCAGTTATAAAAATGGAGATACATCACCAAGCACACCGCAGTTTATGAAAATAGATTCTGGTAATTTCCTGCTTCTTTGGATGAAAGGATCAACTTTAAATTATGTAAAGATCAATGCCAATGGGGATGTGTGTAGCAATGTTTATCAGGTGAATGCAGAATTGTCAGACTGCGTGCCAATTTTATATAATGGAAAGATTATTTGGTATACCTGGAAAAATGAGATAGTGAAGTTTTATTCCATCAACCCTTCCACTATTATCACAAAAAATGTTTCTTTTTCTACAGCTTCTATTGCAGCTGCAAAACAGGTGGTAATGAAACCCAAAGCAGTTTCTGTGAAAAAAGTATCTGCTTCAAAAGATTCCTTTACCTTACAGTGGAAAAAGGGAGAAAAAGGAGTTACAGGTTACCAGATTCAGTATTCGTTAAAGTCGAATTTTACTGGCAAAAAAACAGTGACGATCAAGTCGGCTAAAACGGTAAAGAAAAAAATTGGAAAATTAAAATCTAAGAAAAAATATTATATTAGAATTCGTTGCTTTAAAACAGTTTCTGGTAAAAAATATTACTCTGTCTGGAGTGCAAAGAAATCTGTGAAAGTGAAATAGTAAAAGCATGGAGTTGTCTTTTAAAAAGACAACTCTTTTGCTTATTTTTTATATATTTTATTGATTTTTTTGACATTTACTAGGATACTATCTATATAAAGAAGAAACGGTAATCATTATAAAAGACTAACTATTAAAAGTCAATGAGATTTTTGTAAAAAACAAGAAAACTCTTGAAGGATTGAAATAGAAGTCTTTCGCAATAATGAATCTTGAAAACTGCATGACAAAAAGAGCATCGCTATCGGTGCTCAAAAAACAAGTATCAATTTACGAAATAGCTAAGCTGCGGGCGTATATGCTTTTCCGGATTTTTCCATTGCATAGATCAAACGAACCAGTTTCTTCGCAGCATGTGAAATCGCAACGTTATAATGTTTGCCCTCGGCTCGCTTCTTCTGGAGATAAGTCCCAAAGGTCGGATCCCAAAGGCAGACAAACTTCGTTGCATTGATCAGAGCAAATCGAAGATATCTGGAACCTCTTTTTTCCATGTGTGAATAAGAGGATTCAAGCTGGCCTGATTGATATGTCGACGGAGAAATACCCGCATAGGCAAGAATCTTATCCGGAGAATCAAATCGTGAGAAATCACCAATCTCGGCAATAATCATCGCACCCATGCGATAACCGATACCAGGAATGGTAAGGATTGGAGAATTGATTTCATCCATGATCTTTTGAATCTCGGTTTCGATTTCTTCAATCTCAGAATCTAATTCTGTGATCAACTTGATTGTATGCTTCAGTTCCAACGACTTAGCCGGCATGTTAGAGCCTATGGAGGATCGAGCTGCATCGCGGATTTCAATGGCCTTATCACGGCCGTAACGACCTTTGGAAGCTTCCGCAAGGACAGTTTTAAGATGCGTTAAATGACAGTCTGCAATGGCTTTGACAGATGGTAATTCTTTTAACAGAGCATATACAGATGCCATATGAAGTGTAGGAACCAGCTTTTCCAGTTCGGGAAATAGAATAGTAACAAGCCTGGAAATAGACTGCTTAAGCTGAGCTCTTTCCTGAACCTTATCAAAACGGTAACGTGTAAGTGACTTAAGCTCTTCATTGTGATATGATGTGTCTGAGTAGGACTTTAAGTTCACGTCAGACATCAACATCATAGCAATCGTTCGGGCATCAACCTTATCCGTTTTCGTCTTTCTAAGGCTTAGACTTTTTCTGTAAAGATTTGTGTGAAGCGGATTGATAACATAGGCGGCCAACCCATTATCAATCAGGTATCCGAGCAGGTTGTAGTTGTAGTGTCCGGTGGCTTCTAGCCCTACTTTTATTTTGGACTTATCTTTTTCTACAGACTGTATCTTCTGATACAGCTCATCGAAACCTG
This sequence comes from Eubacteriales bacterium, assembly GCA_030531555.1. GTDB lineage: Bacteria > Bacillota > Clostridia > Lachnospirales > Lachnospiraceae > Anaerobutyricum. Next base: position 3,022 of record JAUNNI010000063.1, read on the forward strand.
TACGGGTGTTCTGAATGGTGAAGGCTTTGAACAGAACCTCGCCCTCTGAGTTGGTGATAAAACAGTCATGCTTATCCTTAGCGACATCAATTCCCACATAGATCATAAGAATACCTCCTTAGTAAAAGTATTGATACTGTTTAGGACCACAGGACTCCTTGCTCTTGTAACCTCGTTCTAAATAAACCGTCATGCGGTATCTAACTGATTAACAAATATACAAAGAGACTGTGGCTGGAGCCTTTCAAAAACCATCAAGTGGTAGGAGGAACTAACCAGTCCACAGTATCTCCAAACAGTATAGCATTAAGACCTTGGAGAGGGTCTATAAATACTACTACTTTATAATACGAGGAGGAAAAGGAATGAAGATTATGAAAAGAACAATTACCAGAAAAACAAGGCAAGCCATCATGTTTTCTTTCATGGTAGTATTCAGCCTGTTTTTTTCAAGCATCTTTCTTTCTCTTAAGGCTTATGCCATGGATTCTGGAAGAAGTAGTGTTTCCAAACTAACCATGAGCCAGGTGAGAGAAATGTATCAGAATATTGGTGGATATAGCTCTTTATATCGCATAGAACCTGTCGTTTCAGGGGATTATGCCATATCCACCTTATCTGATGAGGCATACGAGACCGGTAAAAATTGGATTAATTTTTATCGTGCCGTGGCAGGATTGGCTCCAATCGATTTTACAGCAACGCTGAATGAAAGTGCTGCCTATGGTGCATTGGTGAATGCTGCTAACTTACAGATGAGCCATTATCCAACACAACCTTCAGGAATGAGCACAGAAATGTATAATTTAGGATGTTCTGCTACAAGCCAAAGTAATTTATCTAGTTATTATGGCAGTGGTGTCAATCCACTCGAGGTGATTGGGCTGGCCATTGGTGGTCAAATGAAGGATCAGAGCAACAGTAATGTGGATCGATTGGGTCATCGAAGATGGCTGTTAAATCCAAATGTTTTGACAATGGGAATCGGTTCAGCTAACAATGGAACATATTATTACTCTGCAGTTCGAGTGTTTGGTTCGGGTGTATCTACATCTACGGTCAATGATTATGAGTTTATCTCATGGCCGGCATCTGGAAATAATATCAGTGATGTATTTGGAGTAGAAGTACCTTGGTCCATCACTTTAAATCCTCAAAAATATAGCTCCCCAAGTTTATCTGATGTCAAAGTGACTTTGGAGGAAGTTTCTACAGGGAAAACATGGAATTTTAGTAGTGCAACAGATACCAGTACAATTGGCAGCACTTACGATTATTTTAATATTAATAATGATGGCTATGGAATATCCAATTGTATCGTTTTCCGACCTGCCTATAGCCAGCTGGAAGAATATCATGGAGACTATAATGTCACAGTGACCGGCTTAAAGGATAAGTCAGGAAATGCAACATCTATTAGCTATCAGGTAAATTTTGAGCCAAATCAGTACAAAGAGGTATCTGATTTATCGATTTCTGTTTCCACTTCCCCTCTCGTGTATGATGGAACCGCTAAAAAGCCAGCTGTTACCGTAAAAGATGGATATCTTTTATTGACGGAGGGAGTCGATTATACCTTAGCGTATAACAACAATGTGAATGCAGGAACCGGAGCTGTGCGTGTTATTGGAACCGGAAGAAAATATGCCGGTTTTAAAACCCTGACTTTTACAATTTCCAGAGCAGAACAAGCCGTTACAGTAAGTCCTTCACAGATTTCTATGGATGAAGGTTCTACAGCAAGTATTTCCGTCAGTGGACAGCAGGGAAGTGTTAGTTATAGCTCTTCTAATACCAATGTTGCAACAGTTTCTTCTTCCGGAGTCGTAACCGGCCTTGCTGCTGGCTCTGCCAATATCACGGTAAGTGTGGGAGTTACACAAAATTATAATGCTTATACAAAGATCATTCCGGTTACCGTGACAAAAAATGCCATTGATATCAGTACTTGTAACATTACATTAAGCAGTGACACATTTGTATATGATGGCAGTGCCAAAACTCCGGAAATCACCGTAAAGGATGGCACGAAAACCTTGACTAATGGTAGTGATTATAGTCTTACTTATAGCAGTAATGTAAATGTTGGAACAGCGCGAGTTACTATTACGGGAATGGGAGATTATACAGGTAGTGTTAGTGAATCATTTTCCATCACCAAAGCAGACCAGACTTTGAACATCAGCCCACCTTCTTTCAATATTAAAGAAGGTGCAACCGGTATGATTCATGTCACAAGAAATGGTACTGGCACTTTACTTTACGTTTCATCCGATGAGTCTGTTGTCACAGTTTCATCTAGTGGGGTAGTGACTGGAATTGCTGCTGGAACCGCTACGATTAGGGTTTATGCGCTGGGCGATTCTAATTATAATGACGGAATAGGATTTGTGTCGGTTACCGTTAGCAAAAATGTGGATGATATTAGTGACTGTACCATCACGATGACAACAGAATATGGCATCTATGAAGGTATGGGAGATTACATCTATGATGGCACAGAAAAAATACCTGAAATTACAGTGAAAAAAGGCACAACTACATTGGTAGATGGAATTGATTATAGCCTTTCTTATGCAAATAATATTAATGCGGGTATTGCAACGGTTACCATCAGTGGAAAAGGAAATTATGCAGGCACTGTAAGCCGTACTTATACCATTGACAAAGCAATGCAGACAATTTCTGTGAATCCAAGCTCAATCACTGTAAATATGGGAGAGAGTGCTACGATTCAGGCGACAGCTTATGGAAGTCTCACTTATACATCTAATAATACATCGATTGCGATGGTAGATAGTGAAGGAAGAGTAGTACCAGTGGCCGTTGGTAGCACTTATATTACCGTAAAGGCAAGCGGAAATAATAACTATGAAGCAGCTTCTACTAGCGTACATATCGATGTCATTGCAGCAAAACAGCCTCAGACAGTGACTTATGAAGTATACACTAAAAAGTTACCGATCAAGGGAACAACCACTGTCAGTGGAAAAGGATATGGAAGTATTTCCTATATTTCATCAAATCCTGCCGTTGCAACGATAAATTCTTCTGGTACAGTGACTGCTGTGGCAGCAGGGACAACAACAATCACTGTAAAGGCAGCAGGAAATAGCAATTATGAAGCTGGATCTGTTTCCTTTACCATGACTGTGGAAAATCGCGTAGCGGAAGGACAGGGACCATGTGGTATGACTGCGGAATGGTATTTCTGTAGTGATGGAACCCTTCGTATTGTAGGAAAAGGCCTGGCAAGCCTTTATTATCAAGGGGCGGCTTTCCCTGAAACGGGTGGAAGACCTACAGGTGGAACCATGAACTGGTCAGAGTATTCTGACAGGGTAAAAGATATTTATGTGGAGGATGGTATCACAGAGTTAATTAGTACATTATTCTCCTTAGATGATAACGAAGAATACTATAAAGCATCCCCAAGAAGCATCACCATTGCTGACAGTGTTACAAAAATGGGTATGTGGATGTTCTGTGGATGTGATCAGCTGACAACGATTAATATCGGAAGCGGAATGTCCGAAATGGGAGAAGAATGTTTCTGGAAATGCACGGGATTAAAGGAAATCAATGTTTCCTCCGACAACCAGACCTATGCTTCCATCGATGGGGCACTTTATACAAAAGATAAGAAAACTCTTCTTGTGCATCCGGCAGTAACAGGAGCTTCCGTTGTTATTCCAGACGGGGTAACCACTTTGTCTCTTTGCAGCTTGAGATACATGAATTCCATGACAAGTCTTACGATTCCTGCTTCTGTAAATTCGATTTCTTATAATGCCTGTACACTTTGTCCTGCATTAACGGATGTTTATTATGGTGGCTCTCAGGATGACTGGAATGCAGCATTTGATGATGGAAAAGATTCGGATTTATGCAATGCCAATGTACATTTTGGAAAGACGATCCCTCTTACCGGTGGAAGTATCTCCTTGTCTCAGACCAGCTATTCTTATGATGGTAATGCAAAAACACCATCTGTAACGGTGAAAACTTCCGCTGGGGTAACTCTTACAGAAACAAAGGATTATATCCTTTCTTATAGTGATAATACCGATGCAGGAACGGCAACCGTTACGGTAACTGGTACCAATGCTTATTCTGGAACATTGACAAAGACATTTACCATCACAAAGGTGAACCAGGTTCTTGCAGTGAGTCCTGCAATGATTTCCATGAATGTGGGAGACAGCAAGCAATTAAATGCGATAGGAAAAGGAAACATTACCTACACTTCATCTGATACGGCAGTGGCAACCGTAAATACAAGTGGTCTTGTAACTGCTGTGGCAGCAGGAAGTGCAAACATTACAGTAACAGCAGCAGGGGATAATAATTATAATGCGGCAAGTCAGACTGTTCCTGTTACAGTTACAAGAAATGCCATTGATCTTAGCACATGTACCATTACCTTAGAAAGCAATTCCTATATTTATGATGGAACTGTAAAAACTCCTTCCGTCACTGTAAAGGATGGAACGAATACTTTGATAAATGGCACACATTACACCATGGTATATAATAACAATACCGATGCAGGAACCGCAAATGTAACCATCACAGGTATTGGTGATTATACCGGAACAGCAAGTAAGACATTTACCATTACAAAAGCAAATCAGACGTTAAATGTTTCTCCAAGTAGCATGGCATTGACTGTGGGAGATCGCCAGACTATCAGCGCAAATGGTGTAGGAAGCATCACTTACAGTTCCTCCAATACAGCAGTGGCAACAGTAGATGGAAATGGTCTTGTAAAAGCAGTGGCAGCAGGAAGTGCGACCATTACCATAAAAGCGGCGGGTGACAGTAACCATAATGCGGCAAGCACAAGCATTTCTGTTTCCGTTACAGAACCTGTAGATATCAGGGTAAGTCTTAGCACATGTACAATCACCTTAGGAACAAACTCTTATGTTTATGATGGAAATGCCAAGCTTCCAGTCGTTACAGTAAAAGATGGCGGAACTACTTTAGTAAATGGCACGCATTACAGTGTAATGTACAGTGATAATATTAATGTGGGAACAGGAACCGTAACCATCACAGGTATTGGTGATTATACCGGAACGGTAAGCAAGACATTTACCATTACAAAAGCAAGCCAGACGTTAAATGTTTCTCCAAGTAGCATGGCATTGACTGTGGGAGATAGCCAGAGCATCATTGCAAGTGGCACAGGAAATATCACTTACAGTTCCTCCAATACGACAGTGGCTACAGTAGATGCAAATGGTTTGGTAAAAGCATTGGCAGCAGGAAGTGCAAGCATTACTGTAAGAGCAGCAGGTGACAGTAACCATGATACGGCAAGTACAAGTGTTTCTGTTTCTGTTACAGAACCAGTAGCTACCAAGGTAAGTCTTAGCACATGTACAATCACCTTAGGAACAAGCTCTTATGTTTATGATGGAAGAGCCAAACTCCCAGTCGTTACAGTAAAAGATGGCGGAACTACGTTAGTAAATGGTACGCATTACAGTGTAATGTACGGTAACAATATTAATGCGGGAACAGGAACCGTAACCATCACAGGTATTGGTGATTATACAGGAACGGTAACAAGATCATTTACCATTACAAAAGCTAGTCAGATGGTAAGTGCTGCTCCAAGCAACATGGCAATGATCGTGGGAGATAGCCAGAGCATTATTGCAAGTGGCATAGGAAATATCACTTACACTTCATCCAATACAGCAGTGGCAACGGTAGATGAAAATGGTATTATAAAAGCTCTTGCAGCAGGAGATGCAACCATTACCGTAAGAGCAACAGGTGACAATAACCATAACACAGCAAGTACCAATGTTTATGTTGTGGTTTCAAATCCATCAGGACCGGTGGATCCTGATCCGGGAACAGACCCAGTGGAACCAGAAGTGAAATCCATCAGCGATTGTGATGAAGCAGGAATCAATGGATCTTCATTCACATATACCGGTAGTGCAATTAAGCCGAAGGCATATGTGATTTACGACGGAGTTAGACTTGCAGAAAATGTAGACTTCGTCATTGACTCCTACGCAAACAATGTGAATGCGGGAAGAGCATCTGTCACAATCAAGGGAATTGGTAATTATAACGGATCCATCAAAATGTATTTTGATATCCTTCCAAAAGCAACTGCAGTTACTGCTGCTAACGTAACAAAGATCGCTACAAGCAGCAGACAGAGTTTCAGCATTGGTGCAAGATGCAGTGGAAATAATCCATTAACTTACCAGAGTAATAATCCGAATGTTTTGGTTAGTGGAAGTGGTCAGGTAACCATCAAAGAAAAATTCTGTGGCCAGGCAATTGTTACAATTGTTGCAAAAAATACAACCAATTATAAATCTTCAATGAAACAGATTGCGATCACTGTATTGCCAACAAAGGTTGCATGGAAGTCATTAAAAACACCGGCAAAGAAAAAGATTGCAATTACATGGAAGAAGAATATTTATGCAGATGGTTATGAATTATATTGCTCCAAATCTCCTTCCTTTAGTAGCGGAACAAAATCACTTATAGTTTCTAAGTTCTCAAGTGCTACTTATAAGAAAACAGTAACGAAGCTTACCAGCAAGAAGAAATATTATGTTAAGATCCGAGCTTTCAAGAAGGTTGGAAACACCAGATTGTATGGTAGCTGGTCATCTGTGAAAAAGATTAAAGTGAAGTAATTGATTCGTCAGCTTTGCTGAGAAAAAAGGGATTAAGAGATAACAGCCTAAAAAAGAAGGCCATTCGGGTTCAACCGAATGGCCTTTATCATGCGATTATAATAAATGAATACCATTTTCCAAAGCAGTTTCACGAACGTCGTCAGGCCAGAGAGAACACTGAACTTCGCCGATATGTGCTTTGCGAAGGAAGAACATACAGATACGGGACTGACCGATACCACCACCGATGGTGTAAGGGAGTTCCTTGTCAAGGATTGCTTTCTGGAATGGAAGTTCTGCACGTTCTGGACAGCCAGCTTTATCAAGCTGGGATAATAAGGAGTCTTCATCTACACGGATTCCCATGGAGGAAAGTTCCAGTGCGATATCAAGTACTGGGTAGTATACAATGATATCACCGTTTAATGTCCAATCATCATAGTCAGGAGCACGTCCATCATGTTTTTCACCGGATTTTAATAAATCACCGATCTGCATGAGGAAGATCGCACCTTTTTCTTTTACGTATTCGTATTCTCTTTCCTTTGGAGTTAAACCAGGATAGAGATCTTCTAATTCCTGTGTTGTAATAAATGTGATATCCTTTGGAAGTACTTCTTCATAATCGTACTCGATATACATATATTTTTCTGTTTTCTTTAATGCTTTATAGATTGATTTAACAGTATCTTTTAAGGTATTAACAGAACGTTCTTCTTTGTAAATGATTTTTTCCCAGTCCCACTGGTCAACATAAATAGAATGAAGGTTGTCAGTATCTTCATCACGACGGATGGCGTTCATATCAGTATAAAGGCCTGTGCCATGTTTAAAGCCGTACTGTTTTAAAGCATATCTTTTCCATTTTGCAAGAGAATGAACGATTTCAACCATTCTGTCACCTTGTTCTTTTACACCGAATGCTACAGGGCGTTCTACACCATTTAAGTTATCGTTAAGACCAGATTCTGGTGTTACAAAAAGAGGAGAGGATACGCGTAAAAGATTCAGTTCTTTGGATAATGCCTTCTGAAAGAAATCTTTTACTGTTTTGATACCAATCTGTGTATTATACAGATCAAGGTCTGTAGTATAACCTTCTGGAATAAGTAAGTTTTGCATGTGTCATTTTCCTCCGTTTTTTTTATATAAAAGTCGCTTTTTTGCAATTTTTAACTCGCGATAATTCATTATAACAGAAAATGAATAAGAATGCATTAAAAAAATATTATTTTTGGAAAAATATTTATGATTATTTCAATGAAAATTTATGGAAATGAAATATTTCGGTGTTTTCGTAACGATTAATATCTGATATACTGTAACTATATGACTATTGATGAAAAGTAGGTTGAAATTATGTCAGAAAAACAGAAAATGAATCAAAAGAAACCAGTCCGCAAGGGTCAGACAAAGACACCCGGAAGCGCTTCTCGAAAAAATACTTCGGGCAAATCTGACTTTTCGTTGAATATTCCAGGACTTGAGGAAAAAAATAAATATAAACAGACTCCAGGTGCCAGAGAAAGCTATGGTAAAAAGAATCAATCATTTGTTGCAGATAAAAAGGAAGCTCCTTCTGGCCGAAGTAAGGAAATGTTTGAAAGAGCAGCAGATCGTGCCCGAAAATCTTCTTCTCAAGGAACTGCGACTGCAGCAGCAGGAAGTACAAGAAGATCTTCTTCTCAAAGTGGTGCAGCGACAGCAACGGGTAGTGCTCGAAGAAGCGGAGGCCGTGGCACAAAAATGACAGCATCAGGACATACCGCAAGAGCTACCAGTGCAGGAAGCACTGCAAATAGAAGCGCAGGAGCCAGTGCTACAGAACCACGATCCAATCGTAGAAGATCTGCGGTACAGCGACGCAGACAGGAACGTGAGATTCAAAGACGACGCAACCGCCGTCGTTTCGGATGCTTTGGTCTTATTGTAGTTGCAATCTTATGTATTGTTTTTGGTGTTTCTATTGTGAAAAGCCATATCGGTGGAGGCAAGAAACAGGAAGCACAGGTTACAGAGAAAAAAGGAAATACAAAAGAGAAGTCCAAGAAGGAGAAGAAGCAGAAGGATAAGAAAAAAGCGGAAAAGGCCACAGAAGCCTCGACACAGGCAAAAGTGGAAGAACAGATGAAAGATATCCAGGAAATCGTTGCGAAAGCAGATCGTATGGCAGCGGGTTATGATTATGATGGCGCCATTAATTTGATTAAAGGTATCGAAGGTTACGATGCCAATGAAGATTTGGCCAAACGTGTCACAACCTGGGAAACTACCAAGAAGAATCTGGTGGAATTCCGTGCCTCCGATGTGACACACATTTTCTATCATACCCTTGTTGTAGATCCGGAACTTGCCTTTGAGTGCGAGCCAAGTATCGCTGAAGGCTTCAAAGAATGGATGACAACGGTAAGAGAATTCAACAACATCACTCAGAAAATGTATGATAATGGTTATGTTCTCGTTAGCCTTTATGATTTCTTCGAGGAGACTTATGACTCCAATAAGAAACCTCATTTTAAAGAAAAGAGCGTATATCTTCCACAAGGAAAGAAACCATTTGTTTTATCCTTGGATGATTTAAGCTATTACCATACTTACACGGGTCATGGTATGGCAACCCGCCTGATCATTGGAGACGATGGAAAGATTACTTGTGAATACAAAGAAAGAGATGGATCCGTTTCTGTAGGATCCTATGACTGCGTTCCACTTCTCAATGAATTTATGGATAAGCATCCAGACGGTGCTTACCATGAAGCGAGAGGAACCATCGCTCTCACTGGTTATAATGGAGTCTTTGGCTATCGAACTGACATGTCTTATGTAACCAGAGAAGACTTAGACAAGGATAAAGTGGAATGGCTGGATGCTCATCCAGACTTCGATCATGACCATGAAGTGGCAGAGGCGAAGAAGATTGCCGAAGAGCTGAAAGCCGAAGGCTGGGATTTTGCCAGTCACACATGGGGCCATATTCGTATTGGTAATTCCAATATGGATCGTATTAAACGAGATACCGAAAAATGGCTGAAGAATGTAAAACCGATCATTGGCAATACCGAGTGTATCATCTTTGCCCATGGTCAGGATCTTTCCCCATATGATGAATATGACACGAAAACCAATAAAAAATACCAGTATTTAAATAGCAAGGGATTCCACATTTACTTAAATGTTGACTCCCATCAGAAAACCATGGCAGTCCATGATGAATATATTCATGGCGGAAGACGTAACTTAGATGGTTATCGCCTCTGGTCCGATGCCCATGGAAAATCTGACTGGACCAGCGATCTTTTCGTGGCATCAGAGATGCTGGACCCAAGAAGAAAAGATGTGCCGATTCCGAAAGAGTAGGACAACTAATATTTTTTAAGCGAAACAAAAGCCGGACTTTCTAGCGAAAGGACGGCTTTTGGTGTATATGCCTCCATTCATGCATTTTATCTCTCAAAAAGCATCATTTTCGTATATTTTTTAACAATTCAAGAAGCGAAAATGAAAGATTTAGATTAAAAAACTTCATAGATAGACAAAAAAGTTATTACAATATTTATAAAATTAACAAAATATACCATGTTTTTATGAAAAAATCACAAAAAAACATTGTATTTTTTTGAATACATTGTGACAAAGTGGTTTTATTTGTTGAAAAAATAACAAATATATTTTATAATGTATACTAATATAAAACGCAAAATATTAAAAAGATTATTTATAAAAACATGGAGGTGCCCTATGGTAGATCAGAGCTATTATGACAAAGCTGATAGTATCATTGAAGTGTACGGCAAGAAACCTGCATCCCTGATTCCAATTATCCAGGATATCCAGGCTGAATACCGTTATCTTCCCCCTGAACTCTTAGTTTATGTTGCAAAGAATATTGGCGTTACAGAAGCGAAAGCTTACAGTGTTGCAACATTCTATGAGAACTTTTCCTTTGAACCAAAAGGAAAATATGTAATTAAGGTTTGTGATGGTACAGCTTGTCATGTTAACAAATCCCTTACAATCTTAGAACGTCTTTACAGTGACCTTGGTTTATCCAAACAGAAGAATACAACGGACGATATGTTATTCACTGTTGAGACTGTTTCCTGTCTTGGTGCTTGTGGTCTTGCGCCAGTACTTACTGTTAATGATAAAGTTCACCCTAAGATGACACCGGATAAAGTTTCCGAACTGATCCAGGCGTTAAAGGATGAAAACTAGAAAGGAGCCAGAGCATGAGTCGTATTGAAAATAGAGAAATGTTACATGAAATCAGCCAGGCTTCCAAGAAAGAGATCGATAGCACCAAATGTCGTATCTTAATCTGTGCAGGTACTGGTTGTCTCGCAGGTGGTTCCGCTGAAATCTATGAAAAAATGTGCGAATTAGCTGCCAACACACCAGATGTAGAGATTCATTTTGGACCAGAAATCGCTCACGGTGACGAACATAAAGAAGGTATCGCCATCAAAAAGAGCGGATGTCACGGTTTCTGTGAAATGGGTCCTCTTATGAGAATCGAGCCAATGGGAATCCTTTATACAAAGGTTTCTGTTGACGATTGTAATGAAATTTTTGAAAGAACAATCAAAAAAGGTGACGTAATCCATCATCTTCTTTATAAACAGGATGGCGTAGAATACCAGAAACAGGAAGAAATTCCTTTCTACAAAAAACAGACACGTCTCGTATTAGAAAACTGTGGTCACATCGATGCAGAACATATCGAAGAAGCAATTGCTCACAATGGTTACAAAGCCCTTGAAAAAGCTCTCTTTGAAATGACTCCACAGGAAGTTATCGATGAAATCTTAGAATCCAATCTTCGTGGTCGTGGAGGCGGTGGCTTCCCAGCTGGTAGAAAATGGGCTCAGGTTGCAAGACAGCCAGAAAAGATCCGTTACGTTGTATGTAATGGTGACGAAGGTGACCCAGGTGCATTCATGGACCGTTCCATCATGGAAGGTGACCCACATAAGATGATCGAAGGTATGATGATCGCAGCTTACGCTACAGGTGCTCAGGAAGGTTATATCTACGTTCGTGCAGAATACCCATTGGCAATCCAGCGTTTACGTACTGCTATCGCTCAGGCAGAAGAAGCAGGTCTCCTTGGAGATAACATCCTTGGTACAGATTTCTCCTTCAAACTTCACATCAACCGTGGTGCTGGTGCTTTCGTTTGTGGTGAAGGTTCTGCCCTTACTGCTTCCATCGAAGGTAACCGTGGTATGCCTCGAGTAAAACCACCTAGAACGGTAGAACAGGGTCTTTTCGCAAAACCTACTGTTTTAAATAACGTAGAAACATACGCAAACGTACCGATGATCATCAATCGTGGTGCCCAGTGGTACAAGAGCATCGGACCAGCAAACAGTCCTGGAACCAAGGCATTTGCTCTTACCGGTAGTGTTAAAAATACAGGTCTTATCGAAGTTCCTATGGGAACCTCTTTACGTGAAGTTATCTTCGATATCGGTGGCGGTATCAAAGGTGGCGCTGAATTCAAGGCAGTTCAGATCGGTGGACCATCCGGCGGATGTCTGATCACTCCACACCTTGACGTTCCACTTGACTTCGACTCCTTAAAGAAAATGGGTGCTATGATCGGTTCCGGTGGTCTCGTAGTTATGGACTCCAACACATGTATGGTAGAAGTAGCTCGTTTCTTCATGAACTTCACACAGAACGAATCCTGTGGTAAATGTATCCCATGTCGTGAAGGTACCAAACGTATGCTTGAAATTCTTGAAAGAATCGTAGCAGGAAATGGTACATTAGAAGACCTTGACCTTCTCGATGAATTAGCTCATACAATCACAGATACTGCACTTTGCGGTCTTGGAAAATCTGCAGCTCAGCCAGTTATGTCTACTTTAAAAGTATTCCGCGATGAATACCTTGCTCATGTTGTAGATAAGAAATGTCCATCCCACAACTGTACTGCATTACGTAAATACGTGATCAGCCCAGAACGTTGTAAAGGATGTTCCAAATGTGCTAGAAACTGTCCAGTTAATGCAATCTCTGGTAAGATCAAAGAACCATTCACAATTGATAGCTCAATCTGTATCAAATGTGGTGCTTGTATCGACAACTGTGCATTCCAGGCAATTCATGTAGAATACTAAGAGGAGGGGACAAAATGAAATATATTACCATTAATAATAGAAAAGTTCCATTTGAAGATGAGAAGAACCTTCTCTCCGTTATTCGTAAAGCAGGAATCGACCTTCCAACTTTCTGTTATCATTCTGAACTTTCCACTTACGGCGCATGTCGTATGTGTGTAGTTGAAGATGAAAAAGGAAGAGTAATGGCATCCTGTTCCGAAGTACCAAGAGATGGTATGAAAATCTTCACAAATACACCAAAATTACAGCATCATCGTAAGATGATCCTTGAATTATTACTTGCTTCCCACTGCAAAGACTGTACAACATGTCGTGTAAGTGACGTTTGTGTATTACAGAAACTCGCTCAGCAGCTTGGTGTAAGCTATATCCGTTTCGAAAATAATAAACCACACATTCCACTGGATGAAAGCTCACCATGTATCGTTCGTGACCCTAACAAATGTATCCTCTGTGGTGACTGTGTAAGAACATGTGATGAAATCCAGGGTATTGGTATCCTTGATTTCGCATTCCGTGGATCCAACATGCAGGTAACTCCAGCATTTGATAAACCACTTGGTGAAACAGACTGTATCGGTTGTGGTCAGTGCCGTATCGCCTGTCCAACAGGTGCTATCACAGTACTTCACAACATCCGCCCTGTATGGGAAGCAATCGCTGATCCTAACGTTCGCGTTGTTGTTCAGATTGCTCCAGCCGTACGTATTGCTGTTGGTGATAAATTCGGTATCCCTAAGGGAGAAAACAGCATCGGTAAATTAGTTGCAGCACTTCGCCGTATGGGCGTTGACGAAGTATATGATACAAACTTCGGCGCTGATATCACTGTAATCGAAGAATCCAAAGAATTCTTAGAAAGATTAGAAAAAGGCGAAAACCTTCCATTATTCACATCCTGTTGTCCAGGTTGGGTTAAATTCTGTGAAAACAAACATCCAGAGATGGCAAAAAATATCTCCACATGTCGTTCTCCACAGTCCATGTTTGGTGCAATCATCAAAGAAGAAGCCCGCATGAACAAAGAAAAAGACCCAAGAAAGACTATGGTTATCTCCATCATGCCATGTACTGCTAAGAAGGCTGAAATCCTTCGTCCAGAACACTATGATGATGGCGAACAGATCGTAGATTACGTACTTACTACAACAGAAATCATCCGTATGATCAAAGAAGCAGGTATTGATCTTTCCCTCATGCCAGACGAAGCATTTGATATGCCATTTGGTCTTGCTTCCGGTGCAGCTGCCATCTTCGGTGTAACCGGTGGTGTTACAGAAGCGGTAATCCGTCGTCTTGTAAACAGCAATAAAGTAGAAGATCTCGAAGGTATCGCAACATCCGGTATCCGTGGTGAAGAAGGTATCAAAGAAGTTACTGTTCAGTACAATGGACAGGACGTTAATATTGCTGTATGTCACGGCTTAAAGAATGCAGACGAAGTAATCCGCCGCATCGAATCCGGTGAAAAACAGTATCACTTCGTAGAAGTTATGGCTTGTAAACGTGGATGTATCGCAGGTGGCGGTCAGCCAACTCCAATTGGACCACGTACAAAGAAAGCTCGTACAGAAGGTATCTACAGCATCGATACAGCAGCTCAGATCAAGAACTCCTTAGACAACCCATTAGTAACAAGCCTTTACAGTGGCATGTTAAAAGGAAAAGAGCACAAATTACTTCATAATGAAAAATAGAAAGTAATTACTATTTAACATATGAATATTAATTGGGACCAAGGATTCCTTTTTGGAATCCTTGGTCCTTTTTTGATGCCGATAGGAAATTTATAAATGACTTGGATGGAAGTGGTGTATTGGCGAAAGTTGGGTATATAGATAGGAAATGAGAGTAAAATGCCCAAAGCATGTATGTCAATGATCAGGAGAATAACTATAAACGTTACCACCATGAAATCCACCAAGGGTATAACTGTGAAAATTTCTGCTATGGCATTGGATGGAAGTGGCAAAAAGAAAACAGTTAACATTATGATTAAGTAATAATTTCGCATTTTTTCCTCATGAGAGAAAGAGATCCAAAAAACAGCCGAGAGCCATATTTTGGTTCTCTTTTTTGAGGCTTCTGGCATAATGGTGGAAGCCTAGCACCAAAATTTACAATTAC
>JAUNNI010000140.1 GCA_030531555.1 Eubacteriales bacterium
AATGTACAATATTATAGTAATGAAAAGACATAGGATAAAGGAGTAAGCAAATGCCTGATTATAAGATTATTGACATGGAAACATGGCCAAGAAGGACACACTGGAATTATTACAGAAATCTGGTAAAAGCTCAGACTTCCATGACGAAAAAAATAGATATGACAAATTTTGTGAAATGGTGCCACGAGAAGAAGGAAAATGATGAATTTGTCCTGAATGCAACAGGTCCTTATGGTATTGATTCGGCGATATCCTCAGTAATTCCTAAAGAAGTTTTGGCGGGAATACAGGAGATAATCGATCGATACGAACTGGTAAAGAATAATGGTCTTAATAAAGTGACAGCAGGCCTGGCACCGGAATACGCGCCAATGTATCTTTCTGCGCAATATGCATTTGGAGAAAAACTTTATTTCAGGGAAAATGGTGACCCAGATTCTGAATGGACCTTAGAGATTCGGGATTATTTGGAAAAGGCATTGATTGAAGCAGGATGCGATGAAGTTCGACCACCGGAAGAGGAGCTAATTATAAGCAGATTTTCTCTCATATTTAATATCGATGAAAAGAATCATTATTATGCTACTCTTGGAAAGTCAAAAGATGAGCTTACCCTCACCCATACCGTTTATGATATGAATACGAACGAAAAGCTCTCCGATGAAAAAGTAATGGTTACCGAGGATATGTTATCTGGACTTCAACAAGTATTCGAAGAATATGATTTTAAGTCATTACATAGAATGGAAAGCGTAAAAACCAATGAGGATCAGCCAAATGGCGATTTTCTCGAAATCTATGTTGATTACGAAAATGGAAGACAGATTTACGCCCAATATGGAGCGGATGAGATCCCGGAAAACTGGCCTGAAATGCGAGATGCGTTTGTAAGATATTGTGATGAATATATGGAAAAGAAGTGACTTTGTAGTAAGATAGAAATATCAAATGAGGATATAAAAAGATAAACACAGGAGGCCCACTTATGAGTTGCGAAATCATTAAAATGAATGACAACACCTGGCGCATCGAAGATAATAATCATGTTCGTTTCTTTCTTTTAACAGGAGAAGAAAAAGCTCTTTTAATTGATAGTGGCATGACAGTAAGTAATGCAAAAGATATCGCTGCAGAACTTACTGATCTTCCGATTGAGCTTTTAAATACCCATGCAGACCCAGACCACATTGCCAGCAATCATCAGTTTGAGACATTTTATATGTCTTCTGCAGAGGCATCAAACTATTATAACGTTCAGAAGAGACAGGGACAGTTTATTCCTGTTCATGAAGGGGATGTAATGGATCTTGGAAACCGTCCGTTGGAAATCATTTCCCTGGCTGGACACACACCAGGAAGTATCGGTATTCTTGATGTGAATGGCCGTATGCTTTTTAGTGGAGACCCTATTCAGGATGGTATGATCTTCATGTTTGGACAGCAGCGTGAGATGCATGCTTACCGTGCATCCTTAAAAGAACTTATGGAGATGGAAGATCGATTCGATACTATTTGCCCATCCCATGGCACCTGCCCGGTGGACAAGGAGATTGTTGCTAAATTGTATGAAGTATCTGCAGACCTTCGTTCTGGTGTATATCCTTCTTTCCCAATGAATTTCAACGGAAAAGATGTCACTTGTGTGGATGCTGGTGTTGCAAAATATTTATTGGATTAAAAATGGAAATACGGATTATTTCTGTTTTTCTTCCCATAATTCTTTTAAAAATGGACCTAAAAACCAATAGATGCTACATGTGAGGTAACCCAGGATGGCGATTCCTGCTGTGGTAAAGTACCAAGGCTCTTTTACAGGGCCTTTTTTCTTTGGATTTTTATTCATGAATCTTACTCCTTTTTCTAATGATCTATTATATGTTGTTTCATTTAACATGAAATATCATGGAAGTAATTGTTTTTTTGAGTTGATTTAATATATCATATAGCATTGCAGGATGTCATGGCATATTTACGTGAAATACAGTTTTTCATCATTATAAACTATATAAAACATATGGGAATTATGAGTGATTTTTAGTATAATAAAATATAACATGGTTATTAATATGCAATTCCAAAAGGAGGAAAAATAATGAGAAAAGCAGGTAAAATAAATCTTTTAAAGATGTTTATACTTATGAGTGTATTGCTTTGTTCATTGGTGGTATTTGATAAAGAAACATATGCTGTTGTAAAAGAGGGGAAGAACATAGGGATGATTACTGCCTGGTTATCAAAATGGCGTACTATTTCAGGATATCAGTTCAAAAGCACAGCTACAAGTTTGTATTATAGAAAGGACAGTAAAAGTAAAACAAGAAAAATTGCATATGATTATGGATATATCCACGGTGGAAAATTGTTTTATACAACTCCAAAAGTATTCTATATGATTAATTTAAAAACAAACAAAAAGACCAAATTGCTTAGCAATAAATATCAGCTTATTATTCAAGGAATCACAGGAGATAAAGTGTATTTGGAAAAACATACGTCTACAAAATCCCTCTCAGTTTTAGTTTATTCTATTTCGAAGAGGAAGGTTGTATCTACGATAAAAACCAGTTCCATTGGAAATGGAAGAGTAAATAACATTCTTGGAGAGGTAGGTAATAGATTATATTACGATACTAGTACATTGTATAACGCTACTGTGAATGGGATAACGAATCAAAAGATATGCAGGTATTTATACGTTTATAATCCTTCTACCAAGAAAAGAAAATTAATCTCCAAGGATTTTCATGGCGCAACAGTGATTGGTAATCATGTGTATTATGATGTGAAAACGAAAGAAGATGGTGAAAAGAACTGGTTTTCTGTATATCGCTGTGATTTAAAAGGTGGACATCCAGAAAAATTAAGAGATTTTGTGGTAGATAAAGTATTTACATATGAATTGACATTTACAGGAAGTGATATGCTTTTTAAAACTACGAGTAACCGGATTGAGATTGAGGGTTATGGAACGTATGGTTCAGGTCAGATGGATGATGAGTGTATCCTGAAATATAATTTTGAAACAAATGTTTTCAAAAAAATTAATGATGCTGTATAATGAACCCATAAAATGAGACAAAAAAATCGTTGTTTTTAAGTTGGATT
>JAUNNI010000141.1 GCA_030531555.1 Eubacteriales bacterium
TAGGTGGAATATTCTGAAGATAAAAGATAAGCGTTAGATCCTGTGACATATATATCACAGTCCAAATCTACCCTAAATGCATTAATTGAATCCTCCCATTTATCGATTCTTTGAATCTCATCGAAAAACAGGTACATTCTCTTTTCAGCACATTTACCTTTTACAAAAGAATAAACTTCATCGGATGTCATACCTTTATAATCACCAGACTCAAAATTCATTTCAATAATCTGATTTTCATCTATGCCATTATCTTTTAAGTGTTCAATCATCAATTTCAAAAGGCTGGACTTACCACATCGTCTTATCCCTGTAATGACCTTGACCGGTTCAGTGTCTTTAAATGCCACCAGTTTATTAAGATACAAGTCTCTGCTTTTTAATTTTCGTTTTGAGTTCATGTAAAATCCTCCTTTAACGTACAATTAATATAGCATAAACTTCTCTTAAAATCAAAGTTTTTGCTATGGATAGCAAAAACTTTGATTTTTCAACTCTGTGAACTTCCATGTGAACGTCAACGAAAAAGTTTACCAGTCGTATACGTCTTAACTTCCAATACTTTTGACACTCAATTATAAAATGCCGGACCAAGCTCATTATCTGAGTTGTCCGGCATTGGTTGGTTATTTCACTCCAGTATTCCTTTCAAAAATTTCAATCAGGATTGGGAGATTGGCTCTCTGCATTCTTACATAGGACGCATAGCTGAACAGAGCTCCAGGAGCGTCTAACTCATTAGCATTTCCAACACAAACGAATCCATTCCCTTCTATCCCGATATATGTTGTTATTTTCTGCATCTTCCCATCTGCATTTTTCTGTATGACATTCATTAATGTTAGGCCGTCTCCGATATCATACATATCCACACGCCTTTTTGCTATCTTGTTCATTCTTCGCTTACCTCCCCTTTAATGAATGCTAATATCTCGGCATAAGAATGTTCGCTTTTGATCACTGCTTCCATGATCTCTTCTTTGCGCATCTCATTACGAAGCTGTATCAATTCTGCCAGTGTTTCTTTTTCTGCCTCATACTTTGCTTTTGCTTTTTCCAGAACTTCCTTCTGCTGTTCAATCTTTGTATCCAGTGAATCGGTGGAAACTTTTTTTCTTCTTCCTCTTGCCATCTCTATCGCTCCTTGTTCATTAATACTTAAGCTTTATATTTTAACTGGTCACTGATCTCCCTGACTTTTCGCTTTACATAATTCGCATCTATTCCGAACGCTTTCAATATCGTCTTCTGGGTTGCCGTAAGTGCATGGTCCATCCGGTAAACGCCATCTGCCTGCCGTATCATTTCTATCTTCTCAAGTTCCCTGATCGAAGCGGGAACATTCATGTAATTCGGTTTTTCCAGCATCTCCTGTTCGGTATCTTTTAATTTCGTATACATGCGGTTGCGTATGATAAGGGCTACAAATGCGATCAGCATTTTTCCTTCCAGGGAATCTCCGGAGTGTATCCTCATACTGCGGTTTCCTAAAAAACTCTTATCTGATTTAAAGAGCTTCTCGGAAGCATCTCTGCTTTTGTAAAGTTCCAGTGCTTCTTTTGCTGTCATATCTTCTGAAGTGATGATGCAGAAATATCCACACATCTTTAATTCTTCCTCGATCACAGAAGATTTCTCAATCCCACATACAAAGCATTCGTCATCCTGCCCTTCGTGATAGTACTCCAGGCTAAAATATTTTTCATAACTCTTATCAACTTTTACCTGCATACCTTCCAGTTTTTTTAGGTATGCAGCTATCTTGTCTATCTTAGACTCCAACTCTGATCTTTCCGATGCTGCTTTGCCATAACTATAATAAATATGGAGATATCTGTCTTTTTCATCCGAATAAAAGATCGGAGTTTTTACCGTGATCCCATTCACCTGATATCGCCGTATCGTATTCTGACGCTTATCCTCAAAAGTTCCATAAATATCCTTTATCTTATCCTGTACAAAGGATCTCATCCCTTTCACCATGATGACGAAATCATATCCGCATTTATCCATATATCGGATGTTCTCACGGCTAAAATATCCCCTGTCCAGAATAAAACCGGCATCCTTGTACCCGTAAGCTACCGCTTTATTCAGCATGCACTGCAGTTGCGATACATCTACGATGCTGCCCGGATAAAGTTCATAAAAAAGAGGTTCTCGGTTCTTGCAGTCATATGCAACAGAATAATTAATGATCGGAAGTCCCTTATCTTCTTTCGCATGGCCAAACTCAGCAATATCTATCTCGCCTGCCTGACAGTTTTTATTTGTAGAGTCATAAGATATATATATCTTATCCTTCTTCTTCTTGATCGAATTCCATTCATTCTGAAACTGAACACTTTCTTCTACCGTGATCTGATTCGTAAATGTAGATACGGTAGAATCACTATATATCTTATATTCAGGAGTGAACAGGGGATGATTGTATGCATAATCCGGATAGTACTGACCGACATTGTTCTCTGTCACGATGTAATACGAGACCAGATCCAGAAACAGTCCGGATCCACGTTCATCCTCATAGATGCTATGTATAAGCTTATCTACCAGGCTTTCTCTGATTAGTTTTTCGAGTACAATCCAGGCTCCGACACGCAGACAGCTGCTTCTGTCATCACGCCCCTGATCTGTTGGTAATTCTGCATCTGGAAAATATGTGAGATAATTCGGGTTCGGATACATCATATCCGGATCGTCATCACATTTCTTCCCGATTGTTGTCCGCTTCGGAATGTTGTATTTTTTATCGGGTTTATAAACCCTGTCGTATTCATAATTAATGTATGTTACGCCTTTGATTTTTCGTTCATAAATCTTTCCTTTTATGATTGGAATTTTTACTTTGAAATCATAGTACATGTATATTTTTCACCTCTGGAATAAGTATGTATACCCACTCAATTATTATATCAAAAAATACCCTAAAAATCAATAAAAAGCCTGATTTTTAGTAAGCGCCTAATCTCCACCACGTCTAGGTCGCATTGAAAATTTATTGTGAACTTCCTAAATTTTTGCACCTTAAGTATTTTTTCTGATTAAAAACCC
>JAUNNI010000142.1 GCA_030531555.1 Eubacteriales bacterium
GTCCAAACAATCCTGAACTTGAGATGAGGCCCGAGGGAAGCAAATCCCATTTAGCAAGTGGACTGCCAACGTTTAAATTTGTATGTCCCAAAATGAAGTGGTTTTATGACAAATCTACAAAGAAAAGTCATCGTCAGCATTTTTGTGATAACCCATGTACATCCTCAAAATGTGGACGCATGGTCTATATCTATCCTGAAAAAGATCTTCGAGCCTATCCAGGTACTATACGTGGAACGGAAGAATGGGATAATACTTACAAAATCAGAACAGCTGTCGAAAGGGATATTAATCATATCAAAGAAAATCTTTGCCTTGCAGGAAGACGTACCAGAGATGAAAAAACCTTACATGCAGATCATGTATTCTCACAATCTTTTTTGGCATAGAATACGCATTCAAACAGATTAAGTTTCGCAATTACCTAAATTGTTTTTATCTACTTCCTCATATATTTATTGTAACGAAAAGTGATAAGCTTATGCAAGAAAATATAGGTGAAAATTGTTAATTTTCTGATCTTTTTCCAACGAAAAAATCCAAGTTACCTGATCACAAGGTCCCTTGGATTATTTATTTAAACATGTAATGTGCCTGTTTTTTGCTCAGATTTACTTTAATATCTGTCCAATCATCTCAGTTATATCATGCATAAATTTATTTACAGCTGTATTTAGCTGATTTTCGTCAATAGCAACATTCTCCTTTTCCGCGAACCCTCTCAGTTCTGCCATAGACTGACTGACAACCTGACTGGCTGCGGTATTCAGAATAGTCTTATTCTTCTCACTTAAGTTCATTGCAAAATCAAAGAAACGCAGGCGGAATTCCTGATCTTTTTCCAATTTTTCAGCAAAAATTTCCTGTTTTTTCACCTGATGAGAGTTAACCGGAAATGTAAAATAAGTATCAGGATATGGCTCGTTATCCAGAGTAAAATGCCACCATTCTTCAGCCAGTGGGTGGAAACCATGAGACAGCATTAAATCGCGAAGCATCTTTCGATTTGCAGCTTGCTCTTCGGTGATGGATTCTGTATTCTGCGCCCAGGAGAGCGAACCAAAATAATCAAAGGTCCCACCAACATCAAGGTCTTTCTGTGTTGCCATGTCAAACAGGGTAAGATCAACTGTAGATCCGCGGGAATGCCCGGATTTTAAAGCGACAAAACCTTCTTGAAAAAGAAAGCGCTTATCTATCTCCGGATAGAAATAATCCTTCATGGCAAGCTCTCTAGTTTTATCTGCCCAGCGAACGAAGTGATCTACTGCGCATTGTGGACGGTATGTATCGAAGTTTTTCAGTCTGTATCCTCTGGAAATGGCATCATCACTAACCTCTTTGAGTGCCAGCGCAGCCTCTCTTGTCATCAGGGCCACCGGTTCTTCGTAGCCGTCAACGCGCTCACCCAGAAAATTAAATGTCGTATAATACCGAATGTCTAATAATGCTTCCGGAATGATATCAGATAAAAGCACGAAGCCGGAAGAATCCGTATTTTCTATTACTTTATTTTTAGTATCCATATTGATTCCTCCTATAATGATAGTGTAAATTAACCGATTAAAATCTGTCCTACAAAGGTACCAAAATAAGTGCCGATAACATAGCCCAGTGTCCCTACCAAAAGGATTGGCCCCACAAGCTCAGTCCATCCTTGAGATACAGCCATAGCGACAGCGGTAGTAGGACCACCAACATTGGCATTGGAAGCTAAAATGATTTCTTCCAGATTATAATGGAGCAATTTTCCGAATACAAAGCAAAATGCCATATTGATTACAACTAAGATCGCGCAAAATACAAATAATAATGGCGCATTTTTAATAATTTCCATGATAGAGGCCGGCACACCGATTACGAAGAAGAAAAGGTAAATTAGGAAAGTACCCAGTTCCTGTGTTCCTGACAGCTTCTGAATCTGTTTCGAGAACAGAGTGGCAATCAACATGGAAATGGTCGTCATAATCAGATACATATTTCCAAGAAAACCATTTAACATCTTACATACCGGATTAGAGACAGGGATCACATTGCCCAGAAATCCGGAAACAATAGAAGAAAGCCAAACAATCACAGCACTGATGGCAAAACAAAACGCAATATCCTTTAAGGAAATATTTTTAGGACTCCAGTAGGCAGCTGCCTGTGTTTTGTTGGCAGACGCTCCTTGTTTTTCCACCTGATCCATGTGAGGATGTTTGTAAAACTTGCGGAAAAATGGAATGGATGGAATGGCAACCAGCATAAGGAAATATAATGCGGTCATGAGGTTATCGGCCACAGTTGCAGCGGATATGGTATTCCCCGGCACATCATAAGCCAGAGATAAAGCGGCAAAATTTACGCCTCCTCCAATGTAGGAACCGGTCATCATGGCTGCAACACAATCCAGATTTTCAATGTATGGATGCAAAAGGAAATAACCGGTAAAGGCAGCCGTAACCGTTCCGAGAGATCCAATAAAGAAAATCAGCAATAATCTGCCGGATTCTTTCCAAATCTTTTTGATATCGCAATTAAGTAATAATAGTGGAATAGAAAGTGGAACAACATAGCCCCAGATCACATCGTCAAACCAGACGCAAGAGCTTGGAATAATATTCAAATTTGTGAGTGTCACAGCAAAAATTAAGGCAATAATTGCGCCTGACAGTTTAGAAGCCCATGACCATCTCTGTTCGGCATAAATAGAAAATGCCACACAGGTGCATGTTATGGCCATTAACGCCAATGTATTGTCAGGATCGATTAAAGTTTTCATAGAAATCTCCTTTCAATATTGTTAGTTATTAGGCGTTTGCGAAACGCCACAAACCGCATAAATACGGCATATTTTTGTTGCTAAATACAAATAACTCCTCACTGGATATGGTATAATAGAGATGACTAGTAACCAAAATACAATACCCAAGAAAGGAGTTATTCTGATATCTATGATACCATATAAACAGCTTTCTTTGGCAGATATTTATTCCGATTTCTTTCCGAAATCAATTCTATTCGTCTACGGGTAGACCCCGTAAGTATCCTTTAAAAGCCTTTTTATGG
>JAUNNI010000143.1 GCA_030531555.1 Eubacteriales bacterium
TGGCTAAAAGACTCATTTTAAAGCAGACACCAAACCAGATATTTACTGTTGCAATAATAACAAGTGGCACATAATACAGTAATTTTCTTGCTTTACATTTAACCTTATTAATCCCATAATACTGGGACAGGTGTTTTTTCCCTATAAATGCAAACATAATTCCAAGTAACAGCACATTATAAGGAATTGTATAAATCATATCTATTCCGGCGCTTTCAGAAGCCTGAATCAGATAACTATCACCAACAACATAAGCGAGGATTAAAATCACAGCGAACCAAACCTCTGATTTCTTATACAATTTTTCAAGCATCTTTCTCACTCTCCAGTTCTTTTAGTACGCCTCGTTTTATCATATTTATCACATGCTCAAATTCTTCCTCATCATATTCCATGGAATTATTTGCAAGTAAACTCGCAATACCATGAACCGGATAAAAAACGCAGGCAAAAAATTTCTTCACGTCCGGAATCTCCATACCCATTTGCGCTTCCATAGCCTGTAACACTGGCATCAGTCTTTCATCGTCCACCAGTCCCTGCATTCTTCCAGAAAAGGCACCCGATTGAAACAAAAATCGAAACAAATTCTTCTCAGTGGCACTAAACCGAATATAATTTTTCCAAATAATAACCATAGGATTTTTCTCTGATTCATTCACCTGCATCAGATACTCACTATGATATTCATCCGCCTTCTGATAAACGCACTCCCGGATTTCATCCATTGTTTTAAACACATAAAGCACTGGCTGTGTAGAACATCCCAATTTCTCAGCTATATTTCTTGCGTTAATATTCTCTTCCCCAAATTCTCGAACGATCTCATATGCTGCATCTATTATCATTTCTCTATTAATTTTTGCTTTTGGTGGCATAACACATCTCCTCTTTTTTTCTTTACTATAACATATGTTATATAACTTAAATTATATTTTGTCAATAAAAAACGGGTATCAGGACTCTCATCCAAATATCCGCAAGCTCATTAACATTTCGCTATTCAGTTTTATACTCTATTCAGCTAGAACAAATTGAGATTCAGTTGCGTGCTCAAATATCTAATTATCTTGCATTGACCTATGAACCTGAAGGATATATGAATCCGAAGAACTTCATTTCAAAACAAACCAAAGACGGTTCGGAAGTTGAACTAATGGAAGATGATGTAACGCCTTTACCCTCGATTTCACCACCTGCCAAATTATATTCTACCACATTAAAATTTCACTGAATGTTTGATTAATAAGAAAATAAAGAAAGCGGGGATAAAGGTTTGAGCCTTCCACCCGCTTTATTTATTCTGTTATATCCCATGTTTTTCTTTTGAAATATTGATCTGCAACTGCATACAATTTTTCATCCCAATGCTCTTTTAATATTTTACAACTTACACTGTCTACAGAAAGATAGTCATCAGGATGCTGAATCGATGCAAATGCACGACAGCCTGCACAACATTTGCTCCGGTATTGGCAATCTCTACACTCTTCATTATGTTGCTCAACATCTTTCACACGGATTTTCATGACATCCGTGTAGGAGGAGTCACGAAGAATCTGTTGAAGCGGTATGTAATGAATATTCGGGAATTGTTTTGTTAATCTCCTCTATGTATTTATACGTATCTACAATTAAAAAGTTTATACTATATTGAAATTTTAAAGCATTTTAAAGCACTTCATTTTATTTTTCAAAAAATGAGAAAACGCGATCTTTAAAATCTGGAGCTTCATCATATACTGCATGAGGAGCATCTTCTCCATACATATAGATTTCTCCACCTGTTATCTCTGCGATTTCATGGGATCCTGCAGGGGTTAAGACTTTATCGCCTTCTCCACCCATAACTAAAATTGGACATTGAATGGATGCGGCTTCTTCTGAAAGATCCATATCAATGATTGCATTTGCTGTATTGGCAAATCTCTGAAGAGTTTCTTCTGTCAAACCATCTGCCATAGCCGCTAATCCTTCTTTTTGTGCTTCATAAGCAGCTTTTGAATAAACTAATTTTCCAAAATCATCCGTAAGTTCATGACCTTTTCCGTCTTTAGCTAATTGAATCCAATTACTGATTACTTTATTTGATGTTTCATTTGCTTTACAAGCGGAAGATGCAACCACCACTTTATCAACTAATTCTGGATATTTTCCTGCAATATAGATACACTGCATTCCGCCCATGGAACAACCATACATATAAGTATGTTCTAAACCAAGGCTCTTCATAGTTGTTGCCAAATCTTCACCCATTTGCTCTAAGGTATAATTCTCTGGGACTTCTTCTCTTACATCAAAAACATGTACAGTATATTCTTCCGTAAATGTTGCAAATGCATTTTCTAAGCCCTCTGCATTATCTGTTACAAAGCCAAGAGAAAGGCCTGGAACAACAATCATTTGCTTGTCTCCCTTACCAAAAGAAATATGTCGGATTCCTAAATCCACCTCTTTGGTCTGTTCTGTAGTCGCTTCAATTTTCTTTTCTTCATTACTGCATGCTACTAAGGATAGAGCTAAGAATAAAGAAACAAAAATACCATAAAATATTTTTTTCATAGTTTTCCTCCTATAGAATTTTTATCATATTTTTCTATACATCATATATCTTTTTCAAACAAAATACAATATCGGCATTTATTTTCCATACCCTATCATGTATTAACAAAGCATTGGTAGATTTCTTTCTTCTCCTTTCTACTTTATTTACATGAATTGTTCATTGAGATGGCTTATTTTACAGAAGATTAATACGAAACATCATTTTACTATACTAAACATACTCTACTCTTCGTAGGTACAACATTTTCCGAAAGAAAGGTAGAATATGTTTAGGAGGTGAAAACATGGATCGATATATCACTGGCACAATGATTAAGGATCTGCGTGAAAAAAAAGGATTTACGCAGGCGGAACTGGCACTCAAATTAAATGTATCTGACAAAACCATCTCAAAATGGGAAACTGGAGTTTCCCTAAGTTAAGGAGACTGCCACAAAACCCACGCTTACGATGCTTCTA
>JAUNNI010000064.1 GCA_030531555.1 Eubacteriales bacterium
GGAACGGTGGCTCTCAAAGTCCGGACTGGTGGCTCAAAGTAGCCCGGAATATTCAGTGGGAGAAACAAAAAGTAATGTTTTGGATACTGATGAAAGACTGGTGATATTATGAAAATTGTTTACATGGATCCATTCTTTGAAATTGACTTGCAAAAGGAAAAAATAAACACAGTCGTTATAGAGGTACCAGAATTATATTCTGAGTTTTTAGAAAATATATGGAACCAAATGAATGGAAAAGAAGGTAAAATTCATTTATCAATGGAAGGCAATGGTTTGCGTTTAGACCGAAAGGTTGAATTAATCATGAATCCCTTTGCAGTTTCTTGTAATGAACGTAAGATTTTGAATACAATTTATTCAAATTTAAAAAGTTTAGCTCAGGATGAGTTGATAGAAGAAATTACGGAATTAAATTTACATATTATTACATTCTTAGATGAGGTAATCGCCAAAGAACCTTACATGCTTACGTATGATTTGAATTTAGATATCGCAGGGCTTTTAAAATTATATAATATTAGCGTTGAAGAAGAATATACAGATATTTTAGATCGCTTGGTGACATACCTTAAATTATCTCATAGTGTAACCGGAAAAGAATTATTTGTGTTTTATAATTTAAAGAACTATTTGTCCGAAAGGCAAATGTGTTGTCTTCTAGAAGCTGCAGAATATGAGCAAGTGATGATATTAAATATTGAGGCAAATCATAAAGAAATAATAAAATGTTTTGAATCAGTCAACATAATAGATAAAGATTATTGTATAATAACTATTAATTAACACCTCTTCGCAAAGAGGAATAGGCCCGGTGAGAACTTTAAAAGAGGAATTTGAGGTTTGAGAGCCTTGTTAATTCATAAAGGTGTAAAACAAAATGAAAAGAAAAATAAAACAGATTTAGTTTGAGAGCCTTGTTAATTCATAAAGGTGTAAAACTCAAACAATCTAATTCAAAACGACAAATATGTTTGAGAGCCTTGTTAATTCATAAAGGTGTAAAACATCTTTGGCCATATGCATTTCCCTGCTTTAGTTTGAGAGCCTTGTTAATTCATAAAGGTGTAAAACATAAGTACCATTTACCGCATAACCATGCCGTTTGAGAGCCTTGTTAATTCATAAAGGTGTAAAACCGTCAGAGCGCCAGCATCGTCTTTGAATGGGTTTGAGAGCCTTGTTAATTCATAAAGGTGTAAAACAGATAAAGTGCCAGAAGCACCGTTGACAGGTTTGAGAGCCTTGTTAATTTTATTTATTATTTGAAAGAATTAATTATTACTTTAAAATTGTCTTCCTCAGGAGGATTATCATTTTGCAAAAGAGAGATTTGACCCAGGGACCAATCATTCGGACCCTGGTCCTTTTTGCCATGCCTATGATGGCAGGAAATATGCTTCAACAACTTTATAATATTACGGATACCATGATTGTGGGGCGCTTTGTTGGAACGGAGGCTCTGGCTGCCGTTGGCTCTGCCTATACGCTGATGGTTTTCATCACTTCGGTTTTGATTGGCATGTGCATGGGTAGTGGCAATCTGTATTCCATCTCCATTGGTGCTGGAGAATCTGAGAAGATGAAAAAAGATGTATTGATTTCCTTTACCTTTATTGCACTCTTGACCTTAGTCATCTATGGAATTGTTTATGGTTTTTTGGACGGAATCATCGTTTTTATGAGAATTCCTTCGGATGTGGCACCCTTGATTCGAGAGTATATGGCGATTGTATTTGCGGGGATTGGCTTTGTCAGTCTTTATAACTTTTTCGCTTATGTTCTTCGTTCCATGGGGAATTCCATGACCCCATTTTATTTTCTCATCGCATCTACTTTGTGTAATATCTTTCTTGATTTGCTTTTTGTGGTGAATTTTGGTATGGGGATCGCGGGTGCCGCTTTGGCTACTGTCATAGCTCAGGGCATTTCAGGAATTGGAATTATGTTCTTTGTACTCATCCGAATGCCACAGCTTCGTCCACATTTTGAATCATTTGGTCAAGGAATCCGTTACATCTTCGATTCGGCCAGATGGAAAGCAATTATGGAAAATGATGTGGCCACCAGCGCCCAGCAATCTGTTATGAATTTTGGAATATTGATGATTCAGGGCTTGGTAAATAGTTTTGGAACTACGGTTATGGCAGCTTTTGCTGCCGCAGCGAAAATTGATACATTTGCTTATATGCCGGCGCAGGAGTTTTCCAACGCATTTTCTTTGTTTGTGTCACAAAATCACGGAGCGGGACGGAAGGACCGTGTAAGAGATGCTTTGAAAAAGGCAGTTATGGTTTCTGTATCCTTTTGTTTTCTTGTCTCTGTCTGTATCTGGTTTGTGGCAGAAAAATTAATGGAGATTTTTGTGAGTCCAGAAAAGACGGCCGTGATTGCAGAAGGAGTGCGTTATCTTCATATTGAAGGAGCAACTTATGTGGGCATTGGCATTCTTTTTCTCTGGTATGCTTATTATCGAGGCATTCAGAAACCGCATATTTCACTTATACTGACGATTGTGTCTCTGGGAACCCGCGTGGCTTTATCCTATAGTTTTGCACCGTATTGTAAAGCAGGGGTTTTGATCATCTGGTGGTCCATCACCATAGGCTGGTTTTTGGCAGATGCGGTGGGCCTTGGAATATACAAAAAAGAAAAAGGGTTGTTGTAGTAAATTACAACAGCCCTTTTGTGGTGCTTCTATTTTTCTTCGATTCTCAAAGCCATCATGGTAATATCATCAAACTGCTCTGCCGTTCCAATAAAGAATTGAATCTCTTGAAGAACATGAGCAATCAATTCCTTGGAATGGAGTTCTGGATTATGGTTAAGTGCCTCGATCATACGGTTGGTACCAAAGAGTGTATCCGTTTCATCGGAAGCTTCCGGAACACCATCTGTATAAACAAAGAGGGTATCTCCTGGGTGTAACGAAAGTTCATATTCTTTGTAATGGATATTTTCCAGACCGCCAACAACGAAGCTATGCTTATCTTTGTAGATTTCGAAGCTACCGCCGGCACGCTTGATGGCAGGGTATTCATGACCGGCATTGGAAGCGGTTAAAAGATTGGTTTTCAGGTTAAAGATGCCAAGCCAAACAGTGACAAACATATCGAGTTCTTCACTTGTTTCATAAAACTGTTCGTTGACATAAGATAAGGTCTCAGCGGGTGACATACCTTGTTTTACTGCACTTTTGATAAGGGTTTTCGCAATCATCATGTAAAGAGCGGCAGGAACTCCTTTGCCGGAAACGTCAGCAATTACTAAACCGATCTGGTCGTCATCGATCTTGAAGAAATCATAAAAGTCGCCACCAACTTCTTTCGCTGGATGCATGACGGAATAGAGGTCAATTCCCTTGGCATCTGGAAAAGGAGGAAAGATTGTCGGAAGAGTCTTCGTCTGAATCTCCGTTGCCATATTAAGCTCTGTTTTAATACGCTCATGTTTTTGTTGCTCTAAAAGAAGCTTATTTTCCGCGGTGATTGCTTTCAGGCGATTCTGGGTTAGCTCATGATTTTGCTCTGCAAAAACATTTCCATAGATAAAAATCAAAGACAAAAGAAAGGCTGGATAAGTCAGGGAAATGCCGAATGTGAGAGCCTGAACAATGACTGCAACGATTGGTATGGCGGCAAATGATATAAGAGCGTTCTTTTTTGTCGAAGATACATCCATGAAAATTGATATTCCTATGATGCAGATAAACATAATAGCCGTAAAAACGTAAGTGGTTATAAAATATGGTCCGCGATGATAAAGACCATTGGAGTCGACATAGAAATAGTAATGTCCGAAATAATTCACGATGTAAAGTGTGAATGAAATGGCTGCTATCACATTCACAAAACGTGATATTTTGTGAAGGATCGGAGTGTCTAAATCTGCCACTTCAACCAGATAAAACCAGGCAACGCGGAGCATGATGGTACTAAGAGCAGCAGAGGCCGTGTTGGCGATTGCGTTTAGTATGTGAAAACTTGCCACATCGTCCATCAGCCAGGTGACAAGGCTTAAAAAGAGTTCAAAATCACAGATGCCAATCAGGTAGGAAAAATAACCTGTTCGAAATGTGATATCAGAACGATCCTTTACTACACTCATAAAGAGGAAGATACAGATAAACATACCAAACAAATTGAGGGCGATGGAGAAAATCCATGTTGCAGGCATACTGTCCCAATCACGAAGGGAAAGAAAATAGATACTGGCAGCTGGACAGAGAATCAATTGCAAAAATATGAACAATTTTTGTAATTCCCATCTACTTTTAATCATAAATCTCATATGTATTTATTCCTTATAATAAAATTTAAGTAAAATTACTTTCATTTCGTTATGAAAGCATTATAATATATAATATTATAAAATAGGTTCAAAAACAATGATACTATGAATATTTAAAGATTTATTAAATTATTTTGCTTTATTTGGGAGTGAATTTTTATGAAGATGTATGTAATCGGTACCGGTGTAGCTACCGTTAGTAAATATATTAATACTGCTAGTATTTTTGAAGAGAATGGACAATTATTCCTGGTGGACGGCACGGGTGGAAATGATGTTGTTCGCAGTTTTGATCGCTTTAATCTGAACTGGTGTGACCTTCATCATGCATTTTTGTCCCATGAACACACGGATCATTTTCTGGGAATGGTTTGGGTTATTCGTATGATTGCGGAAAAAATAGAATTAAAAGAATACGACGGAGATTTTTATCTCTATGGACATGCAGAAGTGCTGGGGAAAATGGATACAGTCTGTCGTATGATTTTGAAAAAAAGCAGCCAGGGCTTTTTAGGGAAACGAATTCATTTGGTTCCAGTGGAAGATCATCAGCAAATGACGATTTGGAATCATCAATTTACCTTTTTTGATATTGGTTCCACCAAGGCGAAACAGTATGGTTTTTGCATGATTTACGGTGATGGAAAACGTCTGGTTTTTGCAGGGGATGAACCATTGAAAGAAAATGGACAACGATATTGCAAAGATGCAGATTGGTTACTTTCTGAAGCATTTTGTCTCTATGACGAAGAGCAAATTCATCATGCATATCATTATAATCATCAGACGGTGAAGGAAGCGGGAATTATTGCCCAGGAACAAAATGTGAAGAATCTTTTGATCTGGCATACGGAAGATAAAACAATCGGAAGGCGAAGAGAATTGTATACACAAGAAGCGAAACAGTTTTTTGATGGGAACGTTTTCGTGCCAGATGATGGGGATGTTTTAGAGATATAACAGAATATGACATAAAAAGAGCCGAGTTCATTTTGCTATATGTGAATAATAACTCGGCTTATTTTGTAATCATTTTTCATTCTGAAGTGAATTTCATTCTTCTAATTGATAGGTATAGCAATTAAAGTGAAATGCAGTGGTGTAAACTATAGATTTTGCGAATTTTCCCAAAAGTCTAAAAGCAATAGAATTGTGAAGATTAGCATTGTTGGCCTGATTTTCCCATTCGTAAGGATTCATAAGGCCTCCCGTGTCGCGCATACTGAGAATATAATGGCCGTTCTTTTTCGCGTAGCGAATATCAATGCTTACTTTTTTCTCTGCTTCATGCAAGATGTGGGTTCCAATCTCTTCCACAGCCAGTTCTCCATAGTGAAGAATCCTTTGGTTGCAATTCTTTTCTTTTCCCAATGTGTCCAGCTTCTGGATAAATTCCATAACATCCTCGATACTTGATACGGTGGCTTCTGTGGAGAATTCGTCTTCTTTTTCTTGGATTTTTCTATAGCACATCAATTTCTCGTATTGGGAAATGTTTCGTTTGCGGATATATTTTAAGTAAATGATGCAAAGCAGGTCAAAAATCATTTCGGCAACGATCAATGCTGCTGCCAGTCCTTTTAGATCATACATTTTGCCAAGTAAGAGGAAAAGGGTACCAACGATTGCAATCTCGCCAAGGAAAGAGCTGAAGAGAGACATTGTTTTCATTTCCAGGCCCTGCAAATATCCTCGGATGAAAAATCGATAGGAGAGGAGTGG
This sequence comes from Eubacteriales bacterium, assembly GCA_030531555.1. GTDB lineage: Bacteria > Bacillota > Clostridia > Lachnospirales > Lachnospiraceae > Anaerobutyricum. The sequence goes on from JAUNNI010000064.1 coordinate 6,013, forward strand.
CGCAGAGATGCAAAAACATCGAAGGAATAAGATGGCTGAGGACTGAATGGCAGGCTCAGGAGTAAAGATCGCCACAAAATAAGGGGCGATGAGCCAGATGAGAGCGGCCACTGGTGTTACGATACAGAGAGTGTATCTTGCAGCAAAGGAACGGAAGAAATGAATGCCTTCTTCGTCCATTTCCCCGCGTAAAAATCCTACGACAGTAACAGTTGTGCTGGCAAGGCCAAGAACCAGTGGAACGATCAGATTTCGGATACTGTTATATACGGAGAGTCCAGACATGTCCATTACACTTCCATAGTGCATTACCTGATTATTTAAAAGAGTATTGTAGGCAAACACCATGAGGAAAATGCTGGCGTTGACGCCTCCTATGACTGCAACACGGCGAAAATCTTTGGCCATTTCGCCAAGTGACAGGTTTAGTTCACGAATTCGGGTGCGATTACAACGACGCAGAAAGAATAGGAGAACCAGGAAGGAAAGCCACTGGCTAACCGTTGTTGCCATGGCAATGTAATACATGGATTTTCCAATCCAAAGAACGCTGACCAAGTCTCCAATCCAGTTAGTGATGGCTAATATAGCCAGAGAAATCCAGCCTCCGATTCGCTCTCCTTTTATCTGGAGAATTGGGAGCAGGTAAGCACCAAGTACAATGGCTGGGATGCTGAAGGCATAGCCACTTAGATAGTCAGAAGTAAGCTGGTGAATGCCCATCTCATTGTTTCCAAAGCAGAAGAGGCCGGCAACAAAATATGGTGCAAAGAATAGAACCAGTGAAGCTGCGACGGCAATGCTCAGCAGAATGGCGCCGATTTCCCAGTATATTTTGTCGGCTTCTTTTATGTTTTTTGCTCCAATTAATTTGGAACAGACAATTCCTGTTCCAGTGACACAAAGAGTGGCCAGAGCATTAGTCAGCAAATTAAATGGGAATAATAATCCTGTGACTGCTGTGGAAGCTCCGCCAATAAAGCGGGAGATGACCAGACAGTCCACCGCTGTGTTTAAGGTTGGTGCAAAAGCGGCGATAATGTTGATGGATAGGACCGAGAAAAATATACGGTTAACAACGGAATTGGTGCGTTTGATTGATTGTGCCATAGGTTACCTCTTTCTTTTTATTATCATTTTCTTGGATAAATCAGATTAATTCTTAGACATAAAATTTACCAGTTTTTCTAATAATAAATACGGAAGATTTCCAGGTGTGGATAAAAAATTAGTCCCAGCAACGTGTTCGCCATCCATTTTTTGGGGAGGTAAGAATGCGTTACTGGGACATTTTATTTAGAAAAGGTTTATATTTATTTCATTATTCTTTGTTTTTACCGATGGTAAGGCCGGATACCACGATTGGAATGAAGCAAGCCACACTGGTAAGCACGGAGAATATAAGAGCAGCAACAGGACCGGAGGATCCCATGATACCGATTGCCAGAGAAATCAGAGGCATAGCATAGAGGTTACAAAGGGTGCCACCAATACTGTAGTCGGTAAGAGCATCTGTCTTGATGTCTGGGTCAACCATCTTGATGAGAAGGATACCAGTTACGAATACACCAGTGTTTGCACCGATGGCTCCAAGACTCTTTTCGAACCAGTTGGTACGTAAGAATTTCTTGCAGATAAAGAGGATGCAGGTAGGGGTAACCACAAGACCAAGAACACATGTGATAAGAAGGGCTGCCCAGTAAGTGGAAAGCATCTTAACATTGATACTCATGATGGCGGAAACAACGATAAAGTCTGTTAAGGAACCACTGATTTTATCTTTTACTGCTTCGTTGAAATGGTGATCCCATTTGAGCATTACGATGATTCTCCAAACGATGAGCATTACGATCATACTGTAGAAGAAAGCGGACATACTTGCGAAGATGATGTTGTCAATCTGACCGAGTTTTTCTTCTAAGATGTAACCGATGGCGGATACACCGATGATCAATGCAAGGTGAAGAGAAAGTGTTTCGATACTGTTAGGTACAGTGGTCTGTTTACACATTTCCGGAAGTTCTGCATCTTTTGCATAAACACCCTTACGCATTTCCAGAGAAGATTTTGCAGCAGAAGTAACCTGGCTTGTGTAACCTTTTTTGATACCGATGTTGATAATGATGATACCAAGGATGATACCACCGATGAGACCAACAGTGGCTGTTGTCATGGCAGCATCCTGAGCGGATTGCCAGTTTGGATTACCGAAATCCTGAAGTGCGGAACCAAGGGAAGCAGCCATACCATGACCACCGTTGAAACCGTAAGCAAGCTCAAGACCCATAACGTCGTAAGTGTTAACGCCGATTACACGGGAGAACATGGCAGCAAGGATACCAAGAGTACACTGGAACATGAAGAATCCACCGAGGATACATGTCATGATAATGATATCATTACTTTTCTTAAATGCGTTGGAATCGGATTTTTTAATGTAGAGACACATTGGAATGGCAGCAAATACCGGTGTGATCAGCACACTAGGTAAAGAAGCAGCAAAATCCATAATGTCAGCACTAAATGGTAAGAGATTCAGAACATTTGGCCCAAGAATTAAACCGATGAAACCACCGATTACGGATGCAGGGAGATAAAGGTTCTGAAATACAGGCACTTTGGCACGTAAAAATGTACCAAGCATAAGAAGACCGCTGAGGATACCAATGGCCTTGATAAAAAGTACAAGTGTTGAATACATAACATTTCTCCTTATTTATATTTTTATTATGATTTATAAAGATTTTAGAGTGTATTTTAATACCTCATAGATGGTGCGGAATGAGGAAAGGTCCAGGAATTCTTTCGTTGTATGATAGCCCTCACAGAAAGGACCACAGGTAACGATGTCAATTCCAGGGATTCCGCCACTAATGAAGCCTGTCTCAAGGCCGCCATGTTCCGCAATTGGTCTCATTTCTGAGCCGGTGATTGCGTGATATGCGTCAAAAAGCTTTTTACGAATCTCAGAATTCTCTACGTATTTCCAGCCAGGCTCCGGATCACTCTCTGTCATGGTAAAACCAAATAAATCAGAGAGGATGGCGATTTCATTTGCCATCATTTTAAGGAAAGATCCTTGTTCGCTTCTGGAGAAGTAGCGGATCGTCACTTTGCCTCCTGTAAGCTGCACATTTGCCAGGTTTTCGGAAACAGTTGTCAGATTCTGAATTTTCATGCTCTTGTGTCGGAAACCGTGTGGAAGCAGGCAAAGGCAGCGGATGAGCTCTGTGCTGTCTTCTGTGCTCAACGTTTCCTTGCATTCACATGGAGCAAAGGTAAGAGTAACATCAGGATCACTGAATTCAAGCTCCGATTGGAAGATGGACTGCATATCCATCACAATCGTATTCAAAGTATCGAAGTCAGCATTGCTGGAAAATGTAATGTCAAAGTTGGTGGCGATGACATTGTCTTTTCCACCACCATGGATTTCACCGATGGCAATTTCATAGGATTTGGTCATCTCGAATAAGACACGGGCAGCCAGTTTGATGGCATTACCACGTTCCTTGTTGATGCAGACACCAGAGTGTCCACCTTCTAGACCGCCAATGCTCAGGTGATATCCTGGCATGGTCTGGCAAGAAAACTTGTAAGCTTTCTCTAATAAAATACGTTGGCTACCGCAGGAAGAAACATAGCTGGTGCTTCCTCCCATGTCATCCAGACCAATCATACGCTTTGCGCTTATGTCTTCAAAAGCAAGTTCCTTCGCACCAATCAGACCAACTTCCTCCTGAACGGTGAAGACGCACTCTAATGGTGGGTGATGGAGGGAATCATCCTCCAAAAATGCCAGCATATAGGCAACTCCAACACCGTCGTCAGCACCGAGGGTGGTACCATGTGCGCGTAAGATACCATCTTCTACATAAAGGGAGAGGGGGTCCTTCTCAAAATCGTGTTCATAACCAGGCTCTTTTTCACAAACCATGTCAATGTGGGACTGAAGCATAATCGGTTCGTGATCCTCATATCCTGGGGAAGCAGATTTGTAGATAATAACGTTCCAGTTTGGATACTGTTTATATCGGAGTCCTCTCTCCTTTGCAAATTGCACAAGATAATCACTTAAGGGTTTTTCATGGAATGATCCGTGTGGAATGGAACAAATGATTTCCAGGTATCGTTCTGGTAAAAAACTGTGATCTAATACATTTTCCAAAAATTCTGTCCTCCTATCTTGATTAAAATACACTCTTTTGTGTGAGTATCCATATTTTACAAGGAAGGAACCGCTTTTTACAAATGCTGGGAAATATATTGTGAGTAGAATTTAACGGTGTTAAAATCTACTGATAATAGAATATTGATAGAAATATATAGAAATATGGGATTGATTTGTAGGAAAAACTAAAAAAATGGATTATATTATCTTTTTAGTAGAATTTTGAGAAATAAGGAATGTATTATTGTCATTTTCAAGTATACTGATAATATTAGGGATTTTTTAAATTATTGGGGGATAATTGGAAAAATATAAATCATGGGGGTCTTCAAATGGTAGAGCAGGAATTTATGATTGTTTTGGGAAACAATATTAGACTTTTCCGAAAGCGAATTGGCATGACACAAGGGCAGTTAGCCAATAAGATTGGGAGAAGTCTGGCCAGTGTATCCAAATATGAAAGAGGGGATTGCTCCATAGACAGCTATACCCTTTATAAAATTGCGGATGTTTTGAATATTGCGGTTTCTCAGCTTTTGCCAGAAGTCAAAGAACAAGTGAAGGTAGAACCAGTCATGAGTAACTGGAAGTTCATATCTCAGCACAATGTATTTTATCTACACAATGTGGGATATATTTCCCAGAAAATGTGCTGCTCTGTTTTAGAAATCGATTGGGATACCAACAGTGTAATCATGTATCTTGATGTGGACGGTCAGAAAAAAGAAGATTATCGACGAGATAGCAACATGATTCTTTATGGCAATGTGATCTGCACCAGTGCCTGTACCAATATCTGGGTGAACAATCCGGTGGCACCAATCGACTTTTTCCATATTGTAGTTAACAGCGCAGACTGGACTTTGGGAAAACATATTTGCTATGTCGGTTATAGCACCATGAACTGGAGAGTTGTGGCGTCCAAAGCGGTATTGACACTGACACCAGAGGTGCCCGAAGATATTGAGGAACAGCTTGCCTTCAGCAAAAAGGAATTGAAGGAGATTGGCAAAAAGAATCAAGTGCTCTTCTGAGGATATGCCAGTATTTTTCTGATGAGTTTTGAAAAAATCAGTACACTTTTTTGGAATATATGATATAATGGTTCAAACTACTTAAAATTTTCCTTTTTTGGAAATGATTGGAAGAAGGTGAACGCATGAAAATCGAGCTTTATGGAAAATACTATTATCGCGATGAGAATCATATACCAAAAAGAATCACTGTTGTAGAAAAAGGTTCCAGTGCGGGATTTTATTGGTGTGTGAATGGACATTTCTATAAACATGAGATTTTTGCCAATAAACCGGAGCGTTTTCTCATTCATCAGAATAAAATATTACAATAGAAATATAAGAAATATGGTTGCCAGTGAGTAAATTTCATTGGCAACTTTTTAATTTGGAAAAATTTTGCTATAATAGCCTATGATATGGATGATCTCATCGATGAAGAAGGGATATGTCCCTATCCATGAGAATAAAAAGGAATTCACGCAGATCCATGGACTTGCGAATCAGGAGTGTATATATGAATATAAAAGAAGCCAGAGAACAGGCTGGAATGACCACTGCCAATGTGGCAAAAATGCTTGGCTATCCAGAAAAGCGCATTCTGGATTGGGAGAGTGGCAATGCGGTGATCGCACCATTTGTTGAAAAAAGAATCGTGGAGGAACTCCTCCGAATTGCGGACAAAAATCGCGGATAATTGACGATAGAATATGGAAAGAAGTTGTTAGAAAGAATGGATAATAATAAGTTAGAGGAAAAGAATACATTTGACGGGATTATCTTTGATGTGGATGGTACTCTGTGGGATGCAGTTCCGGCCGTTTGCCAGGCATGGCGAGATAAGCTGGCAGAAAAAGGCTATGACTATTCCTTTTCCATTGGTGAAATGAAAGCACTGTTTGGTCAGCAGGTGGATACCTTCGGAGATGTTTTATTCTCTGATCTTCCTGTGAAGGAGAGAAGAGCCCTGGCCCACGAATGCTGTGATTATCAGATTGGGCGTATGAGAGAGCTGACCGCCAGAGAAAACATGTTTTATGTGTATCCAGGTGTTGCAAAAACACTGAAAATATTATCCCAGAAATATCCACTTTTTGTGGTGACCAATGCAGAAAATGGCTACACCCAGTTATTCATGGAGTTTGCCGGCGTGGAGGATTGCATCAAAGATGTGGAGCATGCGGGCGTTCCAGGCCGAACCAAAGGAGATAATATCAAGATTCTCATGGAAAGAAATGGAATGAAGAAGGCTCTATATGTAGGAGACACTGCCGGCGACCAGAAAGCCTGCCAGGAAGCAGGATGTCATTTTATCTGGGCATCCTACGGATTTGGCGGACAGGTGGAAAGTGATTTGGTCATCCATTCCTTCGAGGATTTGGTTGACTTGCTTGATAAAATTGGATAGGAGAAAAAAGATGTTTTCATTGGATCAATATATTAAATATGTGGAAGAAAATGATATAAAGATGGACTCCATCATGGTTGTGCAGAACGATCAGCTTTTAGGAAAACATTTCTTCCATGAGGAGATAGATCGAAATGTGTATTCCATCGCAAAAAGTTTTACTTGCACTGCCATTGGCATGCTTGTGGAAGAAGGCTTATTGAAAGTCACTGATAAACCGGTGGATTTCTTTCCGGAAGTAGTAGAGGAGCTTGAAAGAAGAAAAAATGCTTATGCGGAAAAAACTGCGACAGGCCTTGTGGGAGATTGTGATGGAAAAGTTGCAGGAAAGGATCCGGATGGATTGGATGATGGCATGGATCCTCGCTGGAAGGATGTTACCTTAGAAAATCTCATGACCATGACCAGCGGCCATGGCGCCCCATACTTCATGGCGGTGGACCGAGTTTATCTTCGTGGAGAAAAAGAAGCAAAACCAGATCAGACAATCTTAGATGAATGGCTTTTCTATGCATTTACCCGTCCAATGGTCTATGAACCAGGCGAAAAATTCGTTTATGGCAATCTGGCTCCATATGTGGCAGGCCGCATGGTGGAAAAAGTGACAGGAATGACCTTACTTGATTTTTTATATGAAAGATTGTGGAAACCACTTGGTGTGAAAAAGCCAAAATGGGAGACAGATAACGTGGGTCACACCTTCCCGGCAAGCTCCCTTTATCTTGGAATTGAAGATATGGTCAAGTTTGGGTTGGTATTTCTCGGCAAGGGCGAATACCATGGTCATCGTTATGTGACAGAAAGTTGGGTGGAACGTGCAACTTCCAATATTCTTCCAAGCGATGTCATCAACCCTACTGGGGACGCTCCGGAAGAAAAACAGGGATATGGATACTATTTCTGGCAAAACAGCGGAGAAGGGTACCGCGCTTACGGCAAAGAAGGTCAGTTAATTATCATTCTTCCTTCCAAAAATGCAGTTATTGTAACGCAGGGAAGAAATCGTGATTGCCAGCAGGTATTTGATGTGGTAAAGGAATTTATTTATCCACAGTTGTAATCCGTCAAATTCCTATTGTGACAGGAGCGAATCAATCCGCTGGGGGCTTTTATCGAAGTCAGAGTTTTCTTCGATGAAAATAAAAGATGCCAGAAAGAAAAGTGATAAATACATTAGAAATGATAAGAAAGGATATAAGAATGATCAAAGCAGCAATATTTGATATGGATGGAACATTGACAGATACTGAACGTCTTTATCGTGAAACATGGCTGGAAATGGCAGAAAAATATGAACAGGAGCCAAGTATAGATTTTACTAAAGCAGTTTGCGGATCCAATGGTCAGGAAATGATGGATATTATCCACCGATTCTACCCAGACATTGATTCCAAACAGTTTATGGATGATACCATTGCCATGGTAGTTTTCAAAATGGAAAAAGATCTTCCTTTAAAGGAAGGAGCCAAAGAAATTGTGGAATATCTGAAAAAGAAGGGGCTGAAGCTGGGAGTTGCCAGCAGCAGCTCCCATGCTCAGATAGAAAAAAATATGAAAAAGTGTGGCTTACATGATTATTTCGACGTTTATGTCGGAGGAAATGAAGTAAATAATTCTAAGCCACATCCGGAAATCTTCCAGGTTTCCGCAGGGAAGATGGGCGTAAACCCAGAAGAGTGCTATGTTTTTGAGGATGGTATGAACGGATTACGTTCCGGTCTGGCAGCTGGATGCCAGGTATATATGATTGTCGATCTTACTCCACCAGATGATGTGGTTGCCCCACAGTGTGCCGGTATCTATGACAGTTTTCTTGATGTGATGGAAGTCCTCTAGGATGCAGAAAATATATTTGCAAGGACTCGCCATAGCGGGAAAGAAAAACCGGATAGAGCATTGACAAATTTCAACAGAATATGATAGCCTATGCATGAAGAGCGAACGCATATTATACGGAGTTATAGTATGGGTTCGTTCTTTTTTTCTTTTATGATATTAAGATCAAAAAGATAGTACGACGGATTTCCATAGAGATGCTATAGAGAAATTTTTATAAAAAGGAGGAAAATACCCATGGAAAAATACATGAAAAAGGAATTTGGTCTTGATTTGGCCTACGAGTTCGTAGGAAATGTTTTGATTGCAGCCGCAACTTATAATGTTGCCGTAGCTTCCAAATTTCCTCTTTGCGGTTTCAACGGAATTGCCATGGTGCTTTACCGCATGTTCCATACACCGATTGGTATGGCAGTTCTTGTGATGAATATCATTCCGGCACTCATTTGTGTTAAAACCATCGGAAAAGATTTTGTATTAAAAACACTCCGATGCATGATCATATCCACCATCTTGATTGACTATGTGGCTCCTCTCTTCCCGACTTATGCAGGAGATCGAATGATTGCAGCCATTGTGACAGGTGTTTTGTATGGCTTAGGTTATTCTCTCATCTATGTCAGAGGATCCTCCACAGGTGGCTCGGACTTCATCATGATTATCATCAAATCTTATTTTCCACATATCAAAACGGGAACCATTACTTTCCTGCTGGATTTTGGTGTGGTTGTGGCTACCGGTCTCATATTCAAAGATATCGATGGGATTTTTCTTGGAATCATGATTAACTATATTATGGCGGCCGTAATCGATAAAACCATTCTTGGTATGAACTCTGGAAATGTGGCAATGATCATTACGGACCATAGCCAGGAGGTTAAACTTTGGATTGATGAGGTTTCCGAAAGAGGATGCACCATCTTCCATGCCGAGGGTGGTTATAAGGGAGACCCAAGAGATGTTGTCATGGTGGCGGGAAGTAACCGAGACATCTACAATATCCGTAAAGTGGTAAAAATGAGGGATCCTCGCTCCTTTGTGATCGTCATGCAATCCCACGCCGTGGATGGGGAAGGATTCCAGATGACAACCATCGCAGGGGAATAAAAGGATTTTTACAAATCTACTGCATATATGATGGAAGAAGGCTGGCTGCCGCTTGATCTACCACTACCGTAACATCAGGATGTAATTGCAGAAGGGAGGCAGGCACTTTTGTTGTGATCTTTCCAGCAAATGCTTTGGCGATGGCTTCTGCCTTGCCCTCTCCATTTGCTACGATGACGATTTTCTTTGCCTCCATGATGGAACGCATTCCCATGGTGTAAGCCTGTTTTGGAACATCCTCTGCGCTGGCGAAGAATCGTTTGTTTGCTTCGATGGTTTTTTCGGACAGAGAGACACAATGAACATTGGCTTCTAAAGATTCGCCAGGCTCATTGAAACCAATATGACCATTATGGCCAATTCCTAAGAGTTGAAGATCGATTCCACCAAGGTCATCGATTAATTTCTGATAGCGAGCACACTCTTCCTCCACATCAGCGGCCATACCATTTGGCAGAAATGTTTTTTCTGGGCGTACATTTACACGATCAAAGAAATGATGATGCATAAAATAGTCATAGCTTTGGTCGTTCTTTTTTTCGATGCCACGATATTCATCAAGATTTACTGTGGTAATCTGTGAAAAATCAAGGCTGCCTTCCTGGTACCATTTGGTCAGGTAGTCATAGATTCCGATTGGGGAAGAGCCGGTTGCCAGTCCTAAAATACTATCTGCTTTATAGATGACTTGCGCTGCGATGATGGCAGCTGCTTTTTTGCTCATTTCTTCATAATCATTTGCTACGATGATTTTTACCATAATCCATTCCTCCCTTGAAATTCGTATCTTTTCTTGAGAAAAATATATATTATGATTGAAATGGTGTCAATTATTGGCTAAAATGTTGACAAACAATCATTTGTGAGTGAAAAAAGTGAATGCAAACGATCAAATAGGAAGGAAAAAATGGGAGAATTGATATGATTCCAGACGAGAGAAGAAATAAAATTCTAGAATTATTACAGCAGAATAATTATATGCCGGTGGAAGATTTGGCGGAAGCCTTGTTCGTCAGCTTGCCGACCATAAGAAGGGATTTGGTG
>JAUNNI010000065.1 GCA_030531555.1 Eubacteriales bacterium
ATGACGTTTCTCTCGTATCCGCCAGAACAGTAATTAAGAATATCGATACCAATATTTATAATATCATTATGGTAGGGATCACTAAGGAAGGTCAGTGGAAACTGATTGATTCCGTATCCAGCATCGAAGATGGCAGCTGGACCAGAGGACGTGTGGAAGTTATCCTTTCCGCCGACACTGTGGAAAAAGAAATTCTTTTAATTCGTGGAGAACATGTGGAACGTATTCACATTGATGTGGTATTCCCAGTGCTTCATGGTATGAATGGTGAAGATGGAACTGTTCAGGGTCTTTTAGAGCTGGCACAGATTCCATACGTTGGCTGCGGTGTTTTAGCATCCGCATGCTCCATGGATAAGTTTTATACGAAGGTGATTGTTGACGATATCGGTATCCGTCAGGCAAAATTCGTTGGTGTTCGCCGCTATGAATTAAAAGATATGGCAGCAATCCTTGATAAGGTAGAAAATGAACTTCCTTACCCAGTGTTCGTAAAACCATCCAAGGCCGGTTCCTCTCAGGGGGTAAGCAAGGCCAATGACCGCGCAGAATTAGAAAAAGCATTGATTCTTGCCGCAGAGCATGATGATAAGATTCTGGTAGAAGAGAATATCGTAGGCCGTGAAGTGGAATGTGCTGTTCTCGGTGCAGAAGATCCACAGGCATCCGGTGTTGGTGAGATTCTTGCTGCCGATGTATTCTATAGTTACGAAGCAAAATACAATAACAACGATTCCAAAACCGTGGTAGATCCTGAACTTCCAGAAGGAAAGGCAGAGGAAATCCGTACAAACGCAGTGAAGATCTTCAAAGCTCTCGATTGCTTTGGCCTCTCCCGTGTAGACTTCTTCCTTACTTACGAAGGAAATGAAGTGGTATTCAACGAAATCAACACTCTCCCAGGCTTCACATCCATCAGTATGTATCCAATGCTTTGGGAAGCAAGAGGAATCGATAAAAAGGAATTGGTTCAGAAACTCATCGATCTGGCTATGACTCGCTATGACCGATAGTCGCAATCGTTGGAGGGATGCCAGCCGCAAGGGAACCCTCACCATCAAAGGAATACAGAGCGGCTACGGTGCACAGGATGTGTCCGAAGTGACCACCAGCGCAAACTATGTTGTAAAGGATGGCAAACGTTATCTTTTTTACCGCGAATATCTGGAGGGAGGCGCCAGCCAGCAGGTGCGCATGACCATCGAAGAAAAAGAAGTCATTTTAAAAAAGGTAGGACCACTTCAGTCTACCCTTCATTTTGTTCGAGGAAAATCGATGCCATGTCATTATATGTCCCCCGTTGGTCTTATGGAGCTGATCTCTAAGACCAGAGCAATTAAAATGCGAGAAGGAGAGCATTCCTTCTTCTTAAAAATGAATTATTCTCTCTATATGCACGAACAGCATATGTCCGATTATGAGTTGGAGATCCGCTGGGAAGAGGGAGAAGAATAAATATGATGATACCCCAAAAACAAAAAAGCTACCACATAATATGCGATAGCTTGAATGTCTTTTGGGGTGTCTGTTTTTGTAACAGCCCACGGATTCATTATTTTCTGCTGATGAGTCGTTTGAAGAAGCCTTTTTTCTCTTCTTTTACAACTGGAGCTTTACGATAATTGTTAATACTTGTGATGTAGATACCACTTACCATAGCATGTACAGAAGCATTTACCGGGATTAAATCGTAAATATCTTCGTCTGCTACGAGACTCATGATCTTTGGACCAACTTTTGCTTTTACTACAGGTACTTTTGCACGCTGAGCACGCTTTGGTGACTGATCGATTACCATCTGTGGTAATCCAGATTCTTTTAAAGGAAGTCTCTTCTTATCAATAATCAGCATGGTCATTTTCTGTGCAGAAGCTACGAGTTTTTCTTTCTGTTCTTGCTGTTCAGCCTGCATCTTATTGCCTTTTTTATAAAGGAAGAAGATTGCGATTCCACCGATGATTAAAATGATGGCGGTGATAATCCAAGGATTCATAATATTCCCTCCTGTCATTATGTATGTAGTACAGCCTTAGATAGACTGATGAACACTAATCTTGATTGTATCATTAATTGAATTGCTTGAAAAGTAAAAAATCCATATATTTATTCAATATCTTGAAAAAAATTAAGATAATGCATCATTAATCATGGTTTGTACTGTGTTACGAACCATTTCTACAGCCATTTTCTGCTCTGGACGAGGTAGAGCGTTGATCAGCAATGGCTCACCAAATGTAATAGTAACATGGGAAGGTTTCACGCTTAAGAAGGAATTCTCTTCAAAAATCTTGCCTGTTCCGGTGAGGGCAAATGGTACCACTGGTACTTTGGCTTTCTGTGCCATTTTCAGACTGGCACCTTTGAATTCACCAAGCTCTCCTTCCCGGTAGCGGGTACCTTCTGGGAAGATGATCATGGAGTAGCCTTCTTTTAAGAAGTCGGCTGCCTTGAAAATGATTTTCAGACCTTCTTTGGTATCTTTTCGATTTAAGAAAAGACAGCGTAAGAGTTCCATCCAGGCGCTGAGGCCAGGAATCTTCTGAAGGGAATCTTTTGCGATAAATCCCGCGGAAACCGGAAGGATATGTTCTAAGACGATAACATCGAAAAAGCCCAGGTGATTGCCGGCGAAAAGGCAGGCCTGATCGGTTGGGATGTTCTCAAGTCCCTTGACTTCCAGGGTAGAGCCGCTGATTTCGAAAAGATGTTCCACTTCTTTTTTTATATATTCGTGGGAAAGCTTAGCCGCCTCGATTGGGTCCGTTTCCGCAAGCTTGCGAAGCTTGGCTCTCTTTGGAGTGGAGGCAATGAGGAAACCACCCAGGGATAATATTGTACGGATTGAGCGTAAAGTCATAAGATCTCCTTTTCTTATCTGCCGTAAAGTTCTGTGATGCTCTTTAAGTAGGCACCGATGCCTTCATTTAACTGGTTTTTCTTCAGACGATATGCCCAGTTGCCCTCAGCAACACCAGGGATATTCATGCGGTATTCGCTTCCCTGTCCCAAAAGATCCTGTACCGGAACGATGGCAATCTTCGCTGGGGAGCCATGACAAGTGCGGATGAAATCCCAATGGATGGCAGATGCATCTGTATTCATGTAACGGCGAACTTTATCTTTTTGCTTTTCGGTTGCATTGTTGTACCAGCCCACGGAAGTATCATTGTCATGAGTGCCGGTATAGCAGATGCAGTTAAATGTCTGATTATATGGAAGATAGCTGCTGTTATCATCTTCGAAGGCAAACTGCAGAATCTTCATGCCAGGAAGATTAAACTGGTCGCGAAGGGCGCAAACTTCTTCGGTGATGATACCAAGATCTTCTGCGATGATTGGAAGGTCATCTCCCAAAGTATCGATCATGGTCTGGAAGAATTCTGCACGAGGACCTGGTTTCCAGCTTCCTTCCAATGCGGTTTTCGCATCTGCAGGAATCTCCCAATAGCTTTCTAAGCCACGGAAATGGTCGATTCGAACGATATCGCTAAGTTCCAGCTGTACTTTGATACGTTTCATCCACCAGTCATAGTTATTTTTCTTGTGGTATTTCCAATTATAAAGTGGGTTGCCCCAGAGCTGACCGGTTTCACTGAAATAATCTGGTGGTACTCCGGCAACGACTTTAGGGAATCCATCACTGTCTACCTGGAAGAGCTTTGGTTCTGTCCACACGTCAGCGCTGTCTGGGGAAACAAAGATTGGGATATCGCCAACTAAATACACATCATTTTCATTGGCATAAGCTTTTAGATCCATCCACTGTTTGAAGAATAACCACTGGATGAATTTCTCGAAGAGAATCTCTTCTTCCAATTCACGTGCGATTACTTTTTTCTGTGTTTTGGTTGGTTTTCTGTATTTTTTCTCCCAATTGAGCCAATGCAGACCATGTTTGGAAGCTTTGATGGCCATGAACATTGCATAATCATCGAGCCATTCTGTGTTATCGCAGAATTCCTGGAAAAGAACAACAAGTGCATCCTCTTCTTCTAAAGCGCGGAAGCGGTCAAATGCTTTGTGGAAAAGCTCTGTTTTATATGCGGTTACCGCATCGTAATCTACGTGATCTTCTGGGAAATGTGGTACATTTTCCAGATCTTTTTCTGTGAGAAGCTCATCTTTCACTAAAAGATCAGGGCTAACTAACAGTGGCTGTCCTGCGAAGGAGGAGAAGCACTGGTAAGGGCAGTTGTTGGCGCCAGTTGGACCTAAAGGAAGGGTCTGCCAGATATGCTGGCCGGATTTTTTTAAGAAATCCACGAAGGCGTAGCTTTCTGGACCAAGATCACCGATTCCAAATACACCTGGTAAAGAAGTAGGATGCATCAGAATACCGGCGATACGACGGTCGAGTAATTTCTGTTTTTTCTCGTTCATGGTTACCTCCAAAATTGGAATATTTTTACTTTTATGTAAAGATATTTTTATATATTATACTGCATTAGTATAGCAATTTTTTGAAAAATCTGCAATGCTAATGGCTAAAAATGGCATCGTTGATATTTGATAGAAATCATGTTATAATTAACGATAATTGTGTTCTATGGGCAAATATAAGAAGCAATTATGAAAAAGAATGAAACATGTGATTGAAAAGAATCAGTAAATGGAGATTTAGAAATGAAACATGAGAAAAAATTTTCCAGAAGGATTTCCATTAGCTTGTGGCTGCCGATTCTGATGGTTGTATTTGTACTGATTGTTGGCGTATGTATGATGGAGAGTCAGCCGATTCTCGCTTACATATTGATTGGGGTGGCGGTGATCTATCTCACCGCATCGATCATTTTTTATGAATATTTCGAACGAATGATAAGTAATGAGCTGGTCGATGCAGGCTTCCACCAAAGTCAGCTTTACAAAAGTATGATGGTGGATCTTCCGATTCCATATGTGCTTACAACCGTGGAAGGAACCATCGTATGGCATAACGACCTTTTTGAAAAGATGGTTGGACGCAAAGTAAACAAGAGAAATCTTTCTCAGATTTTTGCAGTTCTTCATAAGAAGAATTTTCCACAGATAGGCAGTAACAAAGTGTTCTCCTTAACTTATGAGGATAAGAACTATGAAGTAGACTGCCGATGTATCTCGGTCATTTCCCAGGAAGAAAATGTTGCGGAAGAGAACCTTGAGGAAGTGAAGACGCAAGATGAATATCTTCAGGCTTTTTATTTCTTTGATGTGACTCAGTTGGAAGAATACAAGGATATTTCCGAGAAGAAGAGACTGGTTGCGGGTCTGATTTATATTGATAATTACGAAGAAGTTTTAGAAAATATGGAAGAGGTTCGTCAGTCCTTGCTTTTGGGTTTAGTTGAGAGAAAGATTGTCAAATATCTCCAGTCTATGGACGCGATTGTAAAGCGTTTTGAGAGAGATAAGTTCATTTTTGTTTTCCAGCAGAAGAATCTGGAGCAGATGCTGTCCGATAAGTTTGTCTTGTTGGATGAAGTGCGTGCCATTTCTGCAGGTAACGAGCTTTCTATGACCCTCAGTATTGGTGTTGGATTAAATGGAACAACTTATCAGCAGAATTTTGAGAGCGCCCGCACTGCCATGGGTATG
This sequence comes from Eubacteriales bacterium, assembly GCA_030531555.1. GTDB lineage: Bacteria > Bacillota > Clostridia > Lachnospirales > Lachnospiraceae > Anaerobutyricum. The sequence goes on from JAUNNI010000065.1 coordinate 5,572, forward strand.
GCCCTTGGACGAGGCGGTGACCAGGCTGTGGTAAAAGATGGTGATTCCATTTCCTATTACGGTGGCAAAACCCAGAAGGTGGAAAAGACCACTCGTGTTAAGGCGAGAGTAAAAGCCCATGCCCTTCGCGAAATGATGATTTCACACGATACCGTTTATATTATGGGACATAAGAATCCAGATGCAGACTGTTTCGGTGCAGCCCTTGGTATCTATCGTTTGGCGAAAACATTTGACAAGAAGGTATTCCTTGTCATGGATAAGGATTCGGCGGCTATCCAGCCAATCGTTTCGAATCTTGAAAAAGGTGGAATCGAGGATGTAGCAGGCATGTTCCTTACCAATGAAGAAGCCCTTTTCAGAAAAGACCCACACTGTATGCTGGTTGTGGTTGATGTGAATATTCCATCTATGACAGAATGCCCTGGTCTTTTGAAAAATATCAAGAATATCGTAGTTCTTGATCATCATAGACAGGCAGCGGAAACCATTAAAAATGCCGTGTTATCCTATGTAGAGCCTTACGCATCCTCCTCCTGTGAGATGGTTGCGGAAGTTTTGCAGTATATTTCTGATAAACCGAAACTGAAACCAATTGAAGCGGATGCATTGTACTCCGGTATCTTAGTAGATACGGATAATTTCGTGGTGAAAGCCGGCGTTCGTACCTTTGAAGCAGCGGCTTATCTGCGAAGAGCTGGTGCGGATGTTACTCGTGTTCGGAAGATGTTCCGAGAGGATCAGTTACATCATAAAGTTCGCGCTGAAATCATTCAGAGTGCTGATATATTTATGGATGAATTCGCCATTGCAGAATTTTATCCAGGCAATTTGTCTGGTGCCACTGTGGTGGGTGCCAAGGCAGCCAATGAACTGCTGAATATTCAGGGAATCCGAGGAAGTTTTGTGGTGACACAGCTTCCAGACTATATCTATATCAGTGCCCGAGCCATTGATGATCTCAATGTGCAGGTAATCATGGAAAAAATGGGCGGTGGCGGCCACTTGACAGTGGCAGCAACACAAATCAGAGAAAAAACGATGGATGAAGTGGTGGAAACCTTAAAAGGCATCCTTTTATCCATGAAAGAAGAAGGAGAGATATAAATGAAAGTTATTTTATTAGAAGACGTAAAAGCACTTGGTAAAAAAGGTGATTTAGTAGACGTAAATGACGGCTACGCAAGAAACTGCCTCTTAAAGAAAAAACTTGGAATTGAAGCAACAAATAAAAATATCAATGACTTAAAGCTTCAGAAAGCACATCAGGATAAAGTAGCTGCAGAGCAGCTTCAGGAAGCAAAAGATCTGGCAGCAAAGATCGCGGAGCAGAGCGTATCTCTTCAGATGAAATTAGGAGAAGGCGGAAAAGCGTTCGGAACAATCTCCACAAAAGAAATCGCAGCAGCTGTAAAAGATCAGCTGGGATATGATCTTGACAAGAAGAAATTCTCCTTAGATATCCCAATCAAAGGAATCGGTAATTTCACAACAAAGATTAAGCTCCACCAGAAAGTAACAGCAGAACTTAAAGTAGTAGTAAGTGAGAAGAAATAAATTATGGCAACGGTAGATGAGAACTTTATCAAAAGGATACAACCACATAGTGAAGAGGCAGAGAAGTCCGTTTTAGGCGCCATGCTGATGGACCGTGATGCCATCGTTGAGGCGGAAGATATCCTGGTGAAGGAGGACTTCTACCAGAGACAGTATGGTATATTGTTTGAGGCCATGGTTGAGCTTTACCGTGAAGGAAAGGCAGTTGACCTGGTCACTCTTCAGAACAAGTTGAAGGAAAAGGATCTTCCGGAAGCCTTCGGCGGACTGGACTTTTTCCGCGATCTTGTCGACATGGTGCAAACTTCTGCCAATATCGCAGAATATGCCCAAATTGTCCATGAAAAAGCAACCCTTCGAGCGCTGATCAAAGTAACAGAAGACATCGGAAATGATTGTTACCTGGGAAAAGATGACACACCAGCTATCTTGGAGAAAACAGAGAAAAAGATCTTCGAACTCCTGCAAAATCGCAATCGTATGTCCGATTTTGTTCCAATTCAGCAGGTCGTTCTGAATTCCCTCAATGCCATTGAAGAGGCATCCAAAACAAAAGGTCGTGTTACCGGTATCGCCACTGGTTTTACCGAGCTTGACCACAAGCTGACCGGACTTCATCCGGCAGAGCTGATTCTGATTGCGGCAAGACCTGCCATGGGTAAAACGGCATTTGCTTTGAATATCGCACAGTATGCAGCTTTTCGAGATAACCACAAGGTGGCCATGTTCAGTCTGGAAATGTCCAAGGAGCAGTTAGTAACTCGTCTTATGGCCTCTGAGTCCATGGTTGATTCTCAGCAGATTCGTACCGGTGACCTCAGAGACAGCGATTGGGAGAAGTTATTAGAAGGCGCAGCCTTGATCGGTAACTCCCGGATGATCATTGATGATACTGCCTCCACTTTGGCAGAAATTCGATCCAAATGTCGAAAATATAAGCAGTCCTACGGCATCGAAATGGTTGTAATCGACTACTTACAGCTGATGAATGGCAGCAACAGCCGAAGAAACGAATCCAGACAGCAGGAGATTTCTGAAATCTCCCGAGGACTTAAGGTTCTCGCCCGTGAACTTGAGATTCCAATTATTGCCCTCTCCCAGCTCTCCCGAGCCGTGGAAGCAAGACAGGATCACAAGCCAATGCTTTCTGACCTTCGTGAATCTGGTGCTATCGAGCAGGATGCCGACGTGGTAATGTTCCTTTATCGAGACGAATACTACAACCCGGACTCTGAGAAGAAGAATCTGGCAGAAGTTATCGTCGCAAAACAGAGAAATGGTTCCACAGGAAGCATTGAATTAGTATGGCTTGGTCAGTACACTAAGTTTGCAAATAAAGAAATAACCCCTTATCAGGGATAAAAAACAGGTCCGTGCAGAAGGCACGGACCTGTTTTTTGTCTTGTGTGGATGGATTGGGGGAGTTTCATGACTGGTGGGCGTAGAGGAGAGAACTGAGCACAATTCGCATTTTAATGAACTAAATCTTTTACCACTTCTCCGGCCAAAATCAGTCCTGCCACGGATGGCACGAATGCTACGCTTCCAGGGGTGGAGCGACGAGGATGTTCGGAAAAGTTTTCTCTGGAGGAATTTACTTCCCCTGAAGGGGTTCCTTCTGTATCTGGTCTTTCATGATCCATTGTCTCCATCGGCTTCAATGGAATCTCCTCCGAATACACAACCTTTAATTTCTTGACGCCACGTTTTTTCAGTTCGCGTCGCATAACTTTGGCCAGAGGGCACACTTGTGTTTTATAGATATCTTTTACCTGGAAAAGAGCAGGGTTTAGTTTATTTCCAGCGCCCATGCTGCTGATGATGGGAACATTATGTTCCTGCGCTTTCATGACCAATGCAATTTTTGCCGTCACTGTATCTACGGCATCTACCACATAATCATAGCTGTCAAATGGAAAATCATCGGCATTTTCCGGCAGGAAGAAACAGTTGTGGATGCGAACGTCCACGTCTGGATTGATATCCAACATGCGCTCTTTCATTACTTCTGTTTTATAACGGCCAACGGTGCTATGGGTTGCGATGATTTGACGATTTATATTACTGACTGACACGGTGTCACTGTCGACTAAGTCGAATGCTCCGACTCCGCTTCGCACCAGGGCTTCGCAGACATAGCCTCCAACACCACCTACGCCAAAAACGGCAACACGGCAGTCGGATAGTTTTTTTACGGCGCTTTCTCCTAAAAGAAGCTCGGTTCTTGAGAATTGTTCAGACATATGAAAGATCTCCTTACAGAATTTTTTGATGTTGATATTATGGTGTTTATATTATAATATTGCAAAAACCTCATCCAGAATGAAAAATATTACTGGTTATTATGAGAAAAGAATAAACCTCCGGTGCATTCCGTAGCAAGAACGCCAGGCGTTCTTGAAAAATATAAAAATAATAATAAGGATAAAAGTGTTTTGGCATTGTTACGAAAAAAGCGACACCAGTGGTCTGGTGCCGCTAAGCTTCGCTGTAATTACGATATAAAATATCGTTATATATTCAGATTTGAGCTTGAATATCAAGATTATTCCTGATCGATAGCTCCTGCTGGACAAGCACCTGCACAAGTACCGCAATCGATACAAGTACCAGCGTCGATAACGAACTGTCCATCGCCTTCGCTGATAGCGCCAACTGGGCATTCGCCTTCACATGTTCCACAGCTAATACAAGCGTCAGAAATTACATATGCCATTGTTATATCCTCCTTTTAGAATGAAATTTGTGTTGTACAATTATTCTATAATAGTTTTAGGGGAATATCAAGTTTAAATTTGTGTACAATTTTTTGAAGGAATGAAAAAAGATTTGATGTTATGACTAAAATAATTTTCACAAGCAGATGTATTTTCCAGAAGATATTTTCGTAAGTAGATACATTTTCCAGGAAAATGTGGTATGATAAAATTCTTACAGTATTTTATCATGGCGTAATATTTGAAATTTTGGTAGGAAAGGAGGAAAACATGGCCAGAAATGTGAAAAGACTGGATCGTATCGATCACAAGATTATTTTTGTTTTAGTCAGCCTGATTATTTACGGACTTGTTATGATCTTCTCGATTGTATCAGTGAAGGGAAATATGGGCGTTTTCTTTAAACAGGTGCTTTGTATGGTTGCCGGTCTTGCAATGATGTATCTTTTTCATTTCGCTCATATCAGCATTTTGAAAAGGCTGACGTTTTTGATTTATCCGGCGGCTTATGTTGCAATTTTATTCCTTCTTTTACCATCACCATATACGGTTACTGCCAATGGTGCCAAGCGTTGGATTAATGTGGGAGGATTCTTCAGTTTTCAGGTTGCAGAGTTTGTAAAACTGGCGGTTATTCTCATGTTGGCATTGTGGGTAGAAATGTGCAAAAATCGTGAGGATAGCATTAAAGCAGAGCTTGCCTATGTTATCCCGGGATGGTTTATGGGAGCAATTCCTGCCTTTCTTCTTTATAAGATTAGTAATGACCTTTCCTCATCGGCGGTTATTTTGGGAATTACCTTCATTATTACACTTGTTTCGTCGAAAAATCTTGTGAGTATTTTCTTACATATTTTGTTTGTTATACTTGCGGTTGTTGCTGTGGTTATGATTGTTCAGAATATCCGTCATCATATGCCAACGGAGGCGCAGATTGAAGCAAATGAAATCAGTTTCCGTACCGCGCGTATCGCTGCCTGGCTGGCACCGGAAAAATATGCTAAGACGGTAGGATTTCAGCCATTGCATTGTTTGTATGCTGTCGCCAACGGCGGCTGGTTTGGCAAGGGCTTGGGTCAGAGCTGGCAGAAATCCATTCTTCCTATGAGTGATAATGATGTTATCTTTGCAATTATCATTGAGGAATTGGGCATTTTTGGTGGCTTGGTTCTCATTTTCCTTTTTGGGGTGCTGGTTACCCTTATGTGCAACGTGGCTTACAATATTAAAGATGCTTACAATCGCATTATCATTTTGGGTGTTGTGGCCCATATTGTTTTACAGGTGCTAATCCATTGTGGTGTTTGTACCAACACCATTCCAAATACGGGAATCGGTCTGCCCTTTATTTCCAGTGGTATGACGGCGGGCTTCTTCCAGCTTTTTGAAATGGCCATGGTTTTATCCATTACTAGAGGCTATCTTTTCGAAATCGAGAAAAAACAGGGAATTGATCTCTTTAAGTTCCTTCGATTCAGAAAAAAAGAAAAAAAGGATAGAAATAAGAAAAATGCTCCAGAGCAGACAGGAAATGTGGCTGCAGCCGAGCATGCAAATGCAGGAAGCACCGGAAATTCTTCCCGAAGCAATGGACCGATTGGAAGCGGAAGAAGCTACCCTCGTTCTTACCGGGAAAAATATGGTGACAGACTGTATGATCGAGGCCGCCAGAGTAGTGCTCGTAGTGGCAGAACAAATACAGTGGGCAGAAACCACGGTTCTTCCGTGGGAGACAGACGACGTTATAGCGATCGCCGAAATGATTATCACAATAATCTTCGCCAGACCAAAAACGGAGAGTATCGTGGACGCGATAATTTCAGCAATCGAAGCAGTGCAGGTCGCAGTAATAATTTCAGCAATCGAAGCAGTGTAGGTCGCAACAATAACCTCAGCAATCGAAGCAATGTAAGTTCTAGCAATTACTATGGCAGTCAGAATAATCAGGGTCGTAATCGCGACAGCTTCAGTAGCCGAAACAACAGCAATACTCGAAATCGCGACAGTTTTAATAGCCGAAACAATAGCAATATCCGTAATCGCAATAATTTTAGCGCGCGTAATATTACCCATTTCGATCCAAATCGTAGGGATTAAAGGTTATTTCTATCGGGTTACTAGATATTGGAAAAAAATCTTGCACTATTATCATGTGCGTAGTATAATATTCCTTGTGAGTAGAATAAGTCTTCAGGGCAGGGTGGAATTCCTGACCGGCGGTATGTATTTCGATACGAGCCCGCGAGCCTTAACAGGCATGATCCAGTGTGAGTCTGGAGCCGACGGTATAGTCCGGATGGAAGAAGAGTTATGATACGTGGATAATATTATATGTTTGTGGATGGATCTTCCAGAGATGGGAATATTTGTGTATGATATATTTCCTGGATATATTTGGAGTGAATGATTCATTTGCAAGTGTTTTATCTACATATTGTATGGATTTTCTAAGCCTTGAGATTTTAGTCTCAGGGCTTTTTTTACGTTAAAAAGTAACATTTTGAAGTGATTATCCTACTCAAAGATATGATGAGGAGGTGAAAGAGTGCCACAACAGTTTATAGCAGAAGAACAATATATGAGAAGAGCCATTGAGCTTGCGAAAAGAGGCAGTGGTCGTGTGAATCCGAATCCTTTAGTTGGGGCGGTGATCGTTCGCGATGGTGAGATTCTCGGGGAAGGCTGGCACGAATGCTACGGGCAACTGCATGCCGAGCGTAATGCGATCGCTCATGCCAAGGAAGCGGGGAACTCGCTGGAAGGTAGTACCATTTATGTGACTTTGGAACCTTGTTGCCACTATGGCAAGACACCACCTTGTACCGAAGCGATTCTGGAAGAGAAGATTGCAAGGGTTGTGGTGGGATCCGATGATCCCAACCCTCTGGTTGCAGGAAAGGGATTTGAAATTTTAAGATCCCATGGCGTGGAAGTGATTCCTCATTTTCTGAAAGAGGAATGTGATGCCATCAATGATGTGTTTTTCCATTATATTCGAACAGGAAAACCATTTGTTGCCATGAAATACGCCATGACCATGGATGGAAAGATTGCCTGCCATACGGGACATTCCCAATGGGTGACTGGTGAGGAAGCCAGAAAGCATGTGCAGACGCTGAGAAATCATTATAAGGGAATCATGGTAGGAATCGGAACGGTGCTGGCTGATGATCCAACTTTGAATTGCCGCTTAGAAGGTGGCCGACATCCGATTCGCATCGTTTGTGACAGTCATCTTCGTATTCCAATGGACAGCAAGCTGGTGAAAACAGCCAGGGAATATCCGCTGATTGTTGCCTGCCTGGAAGGAGCGGATCCGGAGAAGAGAGTGGCTCTGACTGAGGCTGGTGCGGAAGTGATTCCACTGAGCAAGATGGGAGAGTCCATCAATCTTCTTGATCTCATGGAGGAACTTGGAGAGCGCAAGATTGACGGTATTCTTTTAGAAGGCGGAGGCAGTCTTAACGAGAGTGCATTGCAGGCGGGCATTGTCGGCAAGGCTTATTGTTATATGGCACCGAAGATTTTTGGTGGGGCAGCCGCCAAGTCTCCAGTGGAGGGCCAGGGAAAAGAACGGGCGGATGAAGCCTGGGAATTCGAGCTGATCTCCGTGGAGAATTATGGACAAGATTTATTGATGACATATCGTGTGAAATAAAAAGATATTGCCAACATGGAAGATGTCATGAAATAGAAAAGAGGAATCGCATGTTTACAGGAATTATTGAGGAGGTCGGAGTAATCCGTTCCATCAAAAAAGGTGCACAATCCGCCATCATCACCATCGAGGCGAAAACGGTGATGGAGGATATCCATCTTGGTGACAGTATCGCCATGAATGGGGTTTGCCTGACTGTGACCTCCTTTGACAAAAGCAGTTATAACGTGGATGTAATGCATGAGACATTACGAAGAACCAATCTGGGAGATTTGAAGAGTGGAAGCCGTGTGAATTTGGAGAGAGCCATGGCAGCAGACGGACGATTTGGCGGACATATCGTGGCCGGTCATGCCGATGGAATCGGTGTGATCACAACCATGACCAAGGATGATAATGCCATATGGATTACCATCAACACGGAAAAAGCTATCTTGAAATACATCGTGGAAAAGGGATCCATCACCATTGATGGCATCAGCCTGACAGTGGCAGCGGTGGATGATTCTAGTTTTTCCGTATCGGTTATCCCACATACAGGAGCCCACACTACACTTCTTGAGAAGAAACCGGGCATGACTGTGAATTTAGAGACCGATATGATTGGAAAATATGTGGAGAAATTACTCCATTTTAAAGCGGAGGAAGAGACCAAACCATCCTCCAACATCACCATGGAATTCCTTAGCAAATACGGATTCTAATCCATGGCAGATGAGAAACTGAGGAAAGGAAACAAAAGAACAATGGGAGATTTTTATATCGAAGACGAAGTAGGATATGAATTTAATACTGTGGATGAGGCCATCGAGGAGATTAAATCTGGTCGTATGGTAATCGTAGTAGATGATAAAGGCCTGGAAAATGCAGGTGTTTTAGTGGCAGCAGGAAGCAAAGTGGATGCCATCTCCATGAACTTCATGATGACCAACGCAAAAGGAATCTTCACAATTCCAATGACAGAAGATGTTGCAAAACGTATCGGTCTGGAAGAACTGATCTGGGAGAGCAAAGAACAGTACGCTGCTTTATCTTCCGTAACCATTGACTGTGTCAAAGTAAAAAATGGTATCTCTGCTCATGACCGTGCCATGACTGTTCGCGCTGTGGCAGCTGAAGACAGCACAGCAAATGATTTCAAACGTCCAGGCAACATGTTCCCTAAAGTAGCACAAAATGGTGGTGTTTTAAAACGTACCGGTTTCACAGAGGCAGCAGTTGATCTGGCTAAGATGGCAGAGTGTGGCTCCGTTGCAGTTCGTTGCGATATCCTTAACCAGGAAGGTTCCATCGCAAAAGGAGAAGAATTATTTAATTTTGCCCAGGAATACGACCTTAAAATCATCGCAATCGAAGATATCATCGAATACCGCAGAAAAACAGAGAAGTTCGTAAGCCGTGAAGCGGATGCAAACTTCCCATCCAAATTCGGTCATTTCCGTATTATCGGTTTTGTAAATAAATTGACTGGCGAACATCACGTAGCCATTGTAAAGGGTGACATCACAGACGGAAAACCAGTTCTTTGCCGTGTACATTCCGAGTGTCTTACCGGTGACGGTTTCGGTTCCCGCCGCTGTGACTGTGGTCAGCAGCTGGCAGCAGCACTTAAGATGATCGAAGCAGAAGGCCGAGGCGTACTTCTTTACATGAGACAGGAAGGTCGAGGAATTGGTCTTATTAACAAATTAAGAGCATATGAGCTTCAGGATGATGGTATGGATACGGTTGAGGCAAACCTGGCGCTTGGTTTCCCAGAAGACCTTCGTGATTACGGAATCGGCGCTCAGATTCTCACAGACCTTGGCGTAAAACAGCTCCGTCTCATGACCAACAACCCACTGAAACTGATCGGTTTATCTGGTTATGGCATCGAGATCGTAGAACGAGTTCCAATCATCATCGAGGCAAATGAAGATGACTTCTTCTACCTGAAGACAAAACAGGAGAAAATGGGTCATATCACTTCTTATTAATAGGAGAAAATTAATAGGATAAAAAGGAATAAGAGAAAGCTGTTTTGCAGTGAAATCAGTCGAATTGTCGATATATTCGTTGAAACGATTAAATCGATTAAAAATGTAAAATAATAAATATAAGTTAAAAAAACAACAATATTAAGAGAAAACAGGAGGAAAATATCATGGGTGTTAACGTATTTGAAGGAAAAGTAGTAGGCGGCGAAGAGAGAATCGGTATTGTTTGTTCCAGATTTAATGAATTTATCGTAGGCAAATTATTAGGCGGAGCTTTAGACGGATTAGTACGTCATGGCGTAAAAGAAGAAAATATCGATGTTGCATGGGTTCCAGGAGCATTCGAACTTCCACTCATCTGTGACAAGATGGCAAACTCCGGAAAATACGATGCAGTAATCGCACTCGGTTCCGTAATCCGTGGTTCAACAAGCCACTATGAACTTGTTTGTAACGAAGCAACAAAAGGAATCGCTCAGGTTGGCCTTCAGGCAAAAATCCCTGTAATGTTTGGTATCATCACAACAGAAAACATCGAACAGGCAATCGAACGTGCTGGTTCCAAAGCTGGTAACAAAGGTTATGACTGTGCAGTTGGCGCAATCGAAATGATCAACTTAATCAAAGAAATCGAAAAATAATCGAAAACTAATTGGGAAATAATCGGGAAAAATCCCATCACCATTGTGAAATCACCGAACAATGATGGAAAATGATTTCCTTGCGCTTTTAAAATTATTGTATTATACTAGGAATTGGCTCGAAAATGAATTGAAGTGCCCCAGGGCATGTAAATACGCCAAATTTTAATAGGAGGTACCTAATAATGGCAATGGCAGTTACAAAACAGACATTAATCGGTGAAATGCTTCGCATGGATATCGGTATCGCTTCCATCCTTATGGCAGCTGGTATGCATTGTGTAGGATGCCCATCTTCCGCAATGGAATCTTTAGAAGAAGCTTGTATGGTTCATGGCATGAACGCAGATGCTGTTCTCGCAGAAATCAACAAATACTTAGCAAACAAATAATTGCAATATGCATAAAAAAGTGGGGTTGTCGCAATAAAGCGGCTTTCGAATGTCCCTGAAAATCGCTAAAACTGA
>JAUNNI010000144.1 GCA_030531555.1 Eubacteriales bacterium
TGTGTAATTGTAAATTTTGGTGCTAGGCTTCCACCATTATGCCAGAAGCCTCTAAATTCCTCATATTATTTACTTGGTTTATTAAGTGCTTTTCAAAACAGATTCCAAGCAATGGCGGATCATCTGATGAAGGAAATAAGCTGGAAACAGTTTTTTCTTATCATTTGCATCAATATGTGCAAAGAGGATCCTACCATAAAAGAACTTGCTGAAATCGTTGGCAGTTCTCATCAGAATGTTAAGCAGTTGCTCATAAAACTTGAAAATAAAGAGTTTGTTGAGGTTTATATAGATGAGATGGATAAACGAAAACAGAGAATTCGTATGACAGAGTATTGCAAGAAGTTTTGCGAGAAAAATGACATTGCTACCGCCGGAATTATGGAGAAAATGTTCTCTGGTATCACTGAAGAACAATTAAGTATTACAATCGAGACACTGACACTGATTGATAAGAATATGACGGGATAGGAGTAAATCAATCATGAAAATTATTATATATGGAACACAATATGGAGCAGCGAAAAAATATGCAGAGGAGTTATCTCGTAGAACAGAAATCGATTGTGTGAGTTATGAAGAAATAGAGGATATAAATATATATGGCACTATAGTTTATATTGGGTCTCTCTACGCAGGTGGAGTTCAGGGAATGAAAAAAACAATGGCCAAGTATAATGCCGGGACAGACAAGAAACTGATTGTCGTAACAGTTGGTCTCGCGGACCCTACAGATAAAGAGAATACAGACCATATTAAAGGTGGAGTAAAGAAGCAATTACCGGCTGCTATTTTTGAAAAAGCGACAGTCTTGCATTTGCGTGGTGCAATTGATTACACGAAACTGAATTTCAAACACAAAACTATGATGAGCCTTCTGGTAAAAAAAGCTAAAAATCTCCCGGAGGAAAAGAAGAATGCAGAGGTTCGTGCTTTGATTGAGACATACAATCAGGTTGTGGATTTTGTTGATTTTGAAAGTTTGAGTTCAGTTATAGATGAGATGAAATGAAAAGATTTGACATTATAATATCTTTCACCAATATTTCGGAATATCCTTATTATATAATTTGAGATATCCTGAACAATTAGGAGGAATAATGTTATGATAGAGAGGAAAGCATATGCTGTTCGTGGTGTTTGGAGAGCATCAAAGGAAAAAGTTAAAACCATTGAGTATGTTTTCGGTGTTTGCAACTCTTTGATTGTGGCTGTGTATAAGCCATCAGAGTGGTTTGTATGTAAAGAGGCAAAGGACAGACTTCCAAGACAGGATATCGTTCTGACACCGAAAACTGAAAATAGATTATTCTTTGTGGATGAGAGATATGAACAGGGACTTCCGCTTGATGAGAATGAATCATTCTACATTGGAAAGTCGATAGCCGTACTGAAGTTAAATCAGTCGGCACAGAATCCGATTACATATCTGAACCCACGATAGAGAGATAAAATTCCTATTTTACGTTGAAAGGATATATTTCAAAATGATAATAGAAACAGAAAGATTGATATTAAGAAAATGGACGCCAGAAGATGCAGAGAGCTTATTTGCATATGCTAAGAATCCCAATGTTGGACCGATTGCAGGCTGGCCTCCACATAAGGATATAGAAGAAAGCAAAAGTGTCATTGACAATGTTTTTAACGGAGCAGAATGCTATGCAATTTGCGAAAAAGAAAATAATGTTGCAATAGGAGCTGTTGAACTTAAGCTGAATGGTCACACAGATATGACAGAAAAAGATGATGAATGTGAACTGGGTTATTGGCTTGGTGAACCATTTTGGGGTAGAGGCTATATGCCAGAGGCGGCAAATGCTCTCATAAAGCGAGGATTTGAAGAACTTGGCATGACTACAATCTGGTGTGGATACTATGATGGTAATGAAAAGTCAAAAAGAGTTCAGGAGAAACTTGGCTTTGCTTACCATCATACTTGCGATGAAGTTCCGGTTCCATTACTAAATGAAGTAAGAGTAGGTCATACAAATATTATGACGAGAGAACAATGGGAAAGCAGATAGATTCTTATTTGTGGGGGTGATATTATATGACGAAACAAACACTGACAATCGAGCAAAAACGTTTGGATACAGATCTTTGGATTATTATTTTAGTGACTTGGGGATTTTTTTCAATCTATGCAATCATAGGAAATCAGCTGATGAACTTTGTGAAAGACAGTGAGATATCAGTGATCCCAAGACTATTGGTGAATGCTGTTGTACAGTTTGGGGTTGCAGGCATAGGTATCAGTCTGGTTTGTATTTTACGTAAAGAAAGGTTTTCGCAATTTGGACTGAAAACAAAGAACATGGGCAAAACCATAATTGGAACTGCTTTATGCTTTGCGCCTATTATCGGTTATATCTTAGCTTCGGGGCAGTTTAGAGGCTATAAGCCATTCGGTACCATATTGATAACAAAGGATGTATTGTCAGCAGGTGTACCTGTTTCAATCATTGGTATGGCAATCATTATTGTGGTCTGGGGATTTTTTGAAGGTTTCAACTATGTTGTTATCTGCGATAAGGTCAACAAACGATATCCTTCTACTAATCAGTGGATAGATTACGGAGCAATTACCTGTGCTATTGTATGCATTCTGTTTCATCAAATCAGCATTTCTTTTTGGGGCATTGTTGAGATGGTAACTACATTTATTGCAATCTATGGAATGTTGATTGTAAGAAAGAAAACGGGAAACGCATGGGGATGTATATTTGCTTTCTTGTTTATCTGGAATGCAATATAAAATTCGTTAGGTTAGAATCGATGATGGGGTAAGGAAAAGCAGAATTAGTTTTTTCATAAACCTGCTTCTTCGTTTACCGTAGATTTGCAAGAATACCCCATCCGACAGTAGATTCAATCCCAATTGAATAAC
>JAUNNI010000145.1 GCA_030531555.1 Eubacteriales bacterium
TAAACACTGGGGTTGTGGCGGTTTTTAACCCACCATTACCCCTGAAGAGCCAAAATTTTTAATAATAATAAAACAGATATAACTCTGCAAGCTAGTTATCCCTTCTCCTCAGGAATAAAGCTATCAAAAATGAATACGCTAAACACATCTCTAGCTTCATCCAGCTGCTTCTGATTCTTGATGGTCCAGCAAGCATTGAACACGGGATAAAGCTTGCGAAGCAAACGATAAGAACTTTGATTTTTATGCTTGTGATTATAAGCGATAAAATCAGGCCGCGCCATGAAATTCGTAAGAAGACGTTCCAACATCAAATGAAAAATCTTTTCGTACCATTTCACGTTATCATTAAAATGACAAGACAGCTGACCTCTTAGCACATCCGGGCGGTTTTTGAGATACCATCTTACGGCGCGAGGATCAAAGGATTCCATACAATAGACGCCTTCGTAATCCTTCATATGTTCATTCAAAATAGCTGCCGTTTTGCAAGAATTACCTTCCGGCTTCACCTCAATCAGCAATGGCACTTTGCCATCCACAATTTTCAAAACGTCCGCAAAAAAGGGTACGGTTTGGTCGGAACCTTTCAAATGAGTCTTAGAAAGCTCCTCATAAGTACAGTCTAATACTGCTTTCTTCTTGCCACACATACGCTTCAAGTTTCCATCATGAAAAACCACCAGTTTATCATCGGCCGAAAGCTGCACATCCAACTCGATACCGTAACCATGCTCCACCGCCAAACGAAAGGCTTCCAGAGAATTTTCCGGTGCCGTTGGTGGCAAATCATCATCATGATATTGATTGGAAAACAAACCTCGATGTGCAATATAGTGATCCTCAAACGGTTTGACCAGTGCTCTTCTTTCGTCTGTGATCTTATTTGGTTTGATGGCCCAGATCCAGAGGAGGAATAGGACGATAACCAGAATGAGTAGAATAATTGTTAATTTTAACATGGGGATACCTCTTTATATTTTCTAAAGTTTTTCTAATGGCAGGATATCATCGTTTACTTTTGAAAATGTTTTATCCGTGAAAGACTTCTTATTATTTTACCACTATATGTGAACTATGGAAATATTTTTCATTATGGGTTACTTTGCAATCAAGAACGCCTTAGCATTCTTGCTGCGAGATGCACATCGTGTATTGCACGACAAAATTCTTCTGCATGTGTTTTATGAATACATTTTTCCTTTCTACGTACTATATTTTTAAACTAGTTTATGTGAATTATTATTTGGAAAAAATATCCAATTTTATGTTGATTCTTTTTATTTCCTATGCCATAATTAAATGGAAATATTTACCATTTTTATGAAGGAGGTATCCTAATTGTTCTATCATAAAGCATGTTTGGAGTTGCAAAATGTAACTAACCAAATCAAAATGATTGAACAAAAGATGAAACAATGCCCAAAAGGTATGCTGTTTAGCCGTCAAAACGGTGAATATCATAAATGGTATTACTCCGATAAAGGAAAAACCGTGTATATTCCAAAGAAAAACAGGGCATTGGCAGAGAAACTATTCAGAAAAAAATACTTCACATGTTTGTTGAATGATTCATTGAGGCAGAAAAAGGCACTGGAATCCTACATGAAATCTTATGGTTCTGCTCCGACAGAAACAGATAGCTTGTTAAACTCTTCGAAATATGAAGAATTTGCTCCTAGCCTATATGATTCCCTTCCCGAATATATCAGGAAATGGACGCAAGAGGAGTATGTGAAAAATCCTTTTTATCCAGAAGAGAAAAAAGTACCGGGCGCCGCAGGAGAATATTTCCGTTCCAAATCTGAAGCTTGGATTCAAAAAGAACTCCTTCGCAGAGGAATTCCCCATCGTTACGAATGTGCGCTCACCCTGGGGGATCGAACTCTTTATCCTGATTTCATGATTTTACATCCTGTTACAGGGAAATTAATTATATGGGAACATTATGGTATGCTAGATGATCCAGAGTATGTAAGAAGAAAACTGGCACAGGTAGAATTATATCTTGCCAATGGATTTTTCCCTTCTGTGAATTTCATTGCAACTTTTGAGAGTTTAGAACATCCTTTAGATTTTTCTTTGGTAGAAAAAATAATAGAAACTTATCTGACGTGAGGGTTTAGAAAGAGTCCCGGGAAATGGGCGAAAGGAGCAGGTTTCGCTTCCTAGAGCCCGGTAGGCTGAGCAAGCCTTCCGAGGAGTGGGCGTTCTGAGCATAGTTCATTCTATTCCGCCCGCCAGGTCGAGAAAAGCTTCCGGGGAATGGGCGAACTGAGCAGATTTACTTTCCTAGCGCCCATCAGACATGAAACTTCCGGAAAGCCCTGGGCGAAAGGAGCTCATTACACTCACTAGCGCCCGCCAGGTCGAGCAAGCCTTCCGAGGAGTGGGCGTTCTGAGCATAGTTCATTCTACTCCGCCCGCCAGGTCGAGAAAAGCTTCCGGGGAATGGGCGAACTGAGCAGATTTACTTTCCTAGCGCCCATCAGACATGAAACTTCCGGAAAGCCCTGGGCGAAAGGAGCTCATTACACTCACTAGCGCCCGCCAGGTCGAGCAAGCCTTCCGAGGAGTGGGCGCACTAAGCAGATTTACTTTCCTAGCGCCCACCAGACATGAAACTCCCGGAAAGCCCTGGGCGAACCGAGCAAATTACACTTCCTAGCGCCCACCAGCTCACCAAAATTTCTCCAACCCCTCCCAATTTTTGTTGAAATCCTACTAAAATACTATGAAAAGATCAAAACATTTGAAAAACCCTACAAAATGTGGCTCTTCAGGGGTAATGGTGGGTTAAAAACCGCCACAACCCCAGTGTTTATC
>JAUNNI010000066.1 GCA_030531555.1 Eubacteriales bacterium
TCGACTGACATACGTTTTTTTCTTGTCCCCAAAAAGTAGAAATTTCCTATCACACGAAAAAAGCACGTTTGGAAATCAAACGTGCTAATAATTGCTGATACTATCTGCATATTTCCCTACGTTGGCATTATCCAAATCAGGTTATGGGTCGAAACCAATCAGTTTCCTCTCAGCCGACTTCAGTCAGCTCCCCTTTTGTTAAATTATGTTAATATAATAGCATATATTTTCTATATAATCCACTCTTTTTTATCCCAGATTTCTTACCTTGAAATCTCTTTCTGCTTCTCGCTTCATGTCTTTTTTCGCGATGTCCTGACGTTTGTCATATAATTTCTTACCGCGTGCAAGACCGATTTCAACCTTCACAAGGCTTCCTTTGAGGTAAACACTCAGTGGCATGATGGTGTAACCTTTTACCTGTACCTGGGAAGCCATTTTGTTGATCTCATATTTATGAAGTAAAAGCTTTCTAGTACGAAGCGGATCACGATTAAAGATATTTCCTTTTTCATATGGGCTGATATGCATGTGATTAATATAAACTTCCCCACGATTAATGGTAATGAAAGATTCCTTGATGCTACATTTTCCCATACGGAGGGATTTTACTTCTGTTCCCGCCAAAGAAATGCCTGCTTCGTACTTTTCATCGATAAAATAATCATGATATGCTTTTTTGTTATTTGCAATGAGCTTAAATCCTTGGGATTTTGCCATGTTATTTCCCCCTGTCTTTTACTTATATAAATTAAGCAGGCGTTTTACTTCGTCATCATCAATCCAATCATTGATGGCGGCGTCTCCGCCTTCTTCGTCCCATTTACCCTGGAAGATTGTGCTGTCACCGTCTTCATCCACAACCTCATACCATTCTTCGTCTTCGAATCCACCATTTTCGTCCATAAAATCCACATCTTCATCAAATTCTGTGAATTCTTTTAAGATAAAGTCGATGGTTCTCGTTGCTTTGTCCACACGATCCACGACGATTTCCACTTTTTGTCCTAATGTGAATTCTCTGCCATAATCATTTCCGAAGAGTTTGTACTGGTTTTCATCAAAAATGTAGTAATCATCCAGCAGACTCTGCATGGAAACAAGACCTTCTACGGTATTGTCCAGTTCCACAAAGAATCCCCATGAAGTTACACTGGAGATGACACCCTGAAAGCTTTCTCCCAGATGGTTTTGCATGAATTCTACCTTCTTTAATTTCTCCACATCACGTTCTGCATCCTGAGCGCGTCGTTCCAGGCGGGAACTGCTTTCTGCAATTCCTGGAAGCAGCTGCTCGTAATGATCAATTCGCTTCATGTTGAGCTTTCCGTGAAGGTTTTCTTTAATGATTCGATGAATCTGTAAGTCCGGATAGCGTCGAATCGGAGAAGTAAAATGGCTATAATACTGTGTAGATAAACCAAAATGTCCAATATTCATGGTGGAGTATTTGGCTCTTTGCATGGAGCGTAAAGCCAAACGGCTGATGAGCATTTCCTCTGGTTCACCTTCTAAGGAAAAGAGAAGCTTTTGAATCTCTTTTGGATGGAAGGTTTCTCTTCCCGTTTTTAAATAATATCCAAAATTATGGATAAATACATCTAATTTTTTAATGCGATCTGCATCAGGTGCCTCATGAACACGATATAAAAATGGAATCTCCTGCCAGAAAAAGTCCTGTGCCACGGTTTCGTTGGCAAGAAGCATAAAATCTTCAATAATATCTGTTGCGGTATTTCTCTCATATGGATAAATGGCGCTTGGATATCCATTTTCATCGAGAAGAATCTTGGATTCTGGGAAATCAAAATCGATGGAACCACGTTTTCTTCTTTTTTCTTTAAGCACCGCTGCAGCCTCTTTCATAAGATAACACATTTCCACAATGTCTTCTCTTTTTCCTTCTGTATGTTCTCTACCATCTAAGATTGCCTGAACACCTGTATAGCTCATGCGCTGATCTACTCGAATCACTGTTTCTGCGATGGTGTGATCCATCACATTTCCTTGTGCATCAATACTCATGATACAGCTAAGAGCCAAACGATCCACTCCTGCATTTAAGGAGCAGATACCGTTGGATAATTCCCTTGGAAGCATTGGTACCACACGGTCCACCAGATAAACGCTGGTACCTCTGGCAATGGCTTCTGTATCTAAAGCAGAGCCTTCTGTCACATAATTTGTAACATCAGCAATATGAACACCAAGTCGGTAGCCATTTCCCTCTTTACAAATTGTAATAGCATCATCTAAATCTCTGGCATCTTCCCCATCGATGGTCACAGTCAGTGTATCTCGAAGATCCATACGACCTTTGCAAGCATCCTCTGGTACAAAGGAGTCAATATGGGATACCTCCTTTAAGACTGCTTTTGGGAATTCTTCTACGATATCATAATTTTTCAAAATGGAGCTGACGTCGGTGGAAGGATCATCAATGTTTCCTAATACTTCGATGACTTCCCCCTCTGGTTTCTTTTTGTCAGATCCATAGCTAAGCAGGCTCACTACAACTTTATCATCCTGCTGTGCCCCGCCACATTTCTTTTTCGAAATAAAAACATCTTTTCCAAAATGGGCGTCATCTGGGACAACAAAACCAAAACTTGTATTCTTGTGAAAGGTTCCAACCAATGATTTACATCCGCGTTCTAAGATTTTTAAGATGCATCCTTCTCGACGTTTTCCTGGTTTTTCCCCTTTTCTGATTTTAACGCGAACCGTATCTTTATGGAAGGCTCCATTTACATATTCCGCTGGAATGAAAATATCCTCTTCCTCTCCTTCTACTGTGACAAAACCAAACCCTTTCATGTTACCCACAAAGGTTCCGGTTACATTTTGATTCTCTGGTTTGATATACTTGCCCTTGGATGTTAGTTCTACGCTTCCATCTTCTAGAAGAGCATCCAGTACTTCTTTTAATTCTTTCTTGTCTTCCTGTGGTACACCCATGAGATAAGCCATTTCCTTAAATTTTAGAGGAATATAGTTTTCATCGTGGATCATCTCACGAATCGCACCTTTTCTCTGTTCAAATAATTCTGTCTTGTTCATCGTTCTTTCTACCTTTTCTTTCAGTGCTTTTTCCTGTCGTGAAAAGGATTTGGGGAGCTTAAATCCAGGCTCTCCACGCAAGAAAAAAACGCCTCAGCACAGTACTGAGGCGTCAAATCAATCAACTTCTAGCGGAAAAACTTCAGGGATAAACCGATTGCAATGGCGAAGAATAAAACACCAAGAATGATTGTAGCTCTTTCAAGCTTACCTTCTCTTGTTCTACCACGATTCTTACGAACATAACTGTCCACCTGACCACTTAAGGCACCAAAACCTGCAGATTTTCCTTCCTGCATCAATACTACTACTATTAAAGCTAAACATACAATTATAAATAATACAGTACAAGCTGTTCTAATCACTTTTTACACCTCCTGCCGTAACGCATAACTAAAGTATATCCTATCATACCCACGGCCAAAACACAAGTATTATTCTTCAGTTTCTCCTTCGCTTTCTTCCTGATGGAGGAAATTATCTGTACTTACCTGAATTCCATCGATACGATGTTCGAAAATTGGAGCAGAAGAAAGGCTCTGTTCTTTTAATTCACCATTTTTGATATATTTTTTGTACTTTTTGAAGGCATCATCATCTTTTACCAACTGATCTAAAGAAACATCGTTGATCTTGAAGGAATCCAATGCAAAGATTTTTGCCTTGCCATTTTTTAATTCTTTTTCGATGTTAACGAGTTCCTGAGCGATTCCTTTTGCAATATGAACGTCATTAATCTGTGTTAATCTAACAGCACCTTCTTTATATCCACCACACCAGTCTTTTGCGATTTCTGCACCATTAATTAAAGAATTTACCGCCTCGATATAGTATACACTCCAATCTGTATATGTGGACATCATGGAGCGTTTTGGAGAAACATTAATCATATTATTCTGACATCCAACAACTGGAATACCATTTTCTGCACATACCGCACCAACTGCAGTTGTGTAGTTATATGTACACATGAGACAAGTTCCTCTTGCAACAAGCTGTCTTGCTTCTTCTCCGTCTGCATCATAGTTTCCACGTTTTCCAACATAACGAACTGCTACGGTACACTGAGAATTTTTTCTCTTTACACCCTGATAAAATGCATTAATACAAGTTGTGGTTTCTGGACATTCTTTATATGCAACAAAACCGATCGTACATTCTTCTGGACGAACATCCCCGATATTTAAAAGATAGTTGATTTCCATACCAGCTGCAACACCAGCTGCATAATATGCTTCAAAAATCTTAGAGTTAAAAGTATGAACGTTACTTAACTCTGAATCAATACTTGTTTTTCCACCTTCAATACAGAACTGAACATCGCTGTGTTCCTCTGCTGCTGCCAATGTTGCTTCTTCGTATCTTGCTCCACAAGCAAAAATAAGATTACATCCTTCTTTCACCTGTTCACTGATTACATCAGCACATGCCTCTGCGCTAACATTCTCATTGATGAAAATCTGTGAATCATTGAGTCCTGCTTCATACTGCATTTTACGGATTGCATCTTCTCTGGCTTCTGTATCTGGTGCACCAGATTCCGCTGGAAGGATAAAACCTATTTTTAAAGAACCATCGTCCATTTTCACTGTGGTTTCTCCTTCTGATGTATTCATCTCCTGTGATTTATCTTTTTTACATCCTGCTAAGGAAAAAAGCATAACCACAGCAAGCAGTATTGCTATATATTTTTTCATAAGTACCTCCTTAAATCTGCAAATACTTTTTATTCTCTACTATAGTACAATAACTCTGCCTATTTTTCAATTAACTTTGGACAATCTCTGGCATCCATACCAGAAAGATTACGGATGTCATCACACAAAGCCAGAATCGCCGTTGGGATTTCTTCTCCATTCTGGGTATAGAAATCTTTTAATTCTTTGATATATTTCTCACTGGCTGACTTAAATGTCCTGGATTTTTTTCTTGGTTCCTCATCAAGAGGCCATAATTTACGGAAACGACGAAAACGATGATAGGCGTCTCTTTGTCCAATATAACGCTCGAGCTTTCTCACTCGTTCCTCACTGTAGTGACCTTTTACAATATCTTTTGTAATCATATATAGATCTTTAGCATCTTCCAATGCATTATGGGCTGTTTTATGTTCCATTCCACATACATATTTCATGTCAGAAAGGCTTACTGTCATTGGATGACCAAATGCTCTTTCCGTCACTTTTTTCGTAATATCCGTTATCTTTGTAATATTACGACGCAAGCGTTTGGATAAAAGCGGATGGTTCTTTCGAATCCCTGCCTCAATGGTCACACGGTCATTGCCCCATACATAGATGGCATTCACTGGATACTGCTGTAACAAGACATCAATATCCTGAAGAACCAAATCAAAAGATGGAGCTGCAAAAATCTCACTTTGCTTCAGTCCAGTTAACTCTTTACAGTACTTTGTAAGAATTGGATTATACTTTGGACACACTGGGGTATAATATTCTTCTAACAAATTAAAGTTCTGATCGCAAATTACTATACCGACTGAAATTACTTCATTACTATGATTTCGATCAAATTTCGTATCATAGTTCATGAAACAGGTATATTCCGCATCAAAAAACGCATAATATTTGGCGCTTTTGGGCGCTTGTTTTACTTTATTCTTTTCTTTAGGTGGCATGATTTCCTCCGTATTAATGAGAAAGGATCTCAGTGCCATCCTCTGTGATCAGAACTAAGTATTCCCACTGAGCAGATGGAAGTCCATCCTCGGTATAGATGGTCCAGCCGTCATCTGCATCCTGATAAACGTCTGGTTTTCCCATATTTACCATTGGTTCAATAGTAAATGTCATACCTGGAACGAGAAGCATGCCTTCTCCTGGCTGTCCGATATGTCCAACCCATGGATCTTCATGGAATTCTACGCCACAGCCATGACCACCGATTTCTCTAACGATGGTGTAACCATTTTCTGTAGCATGTTTATTGCAAGCATAAGCCATGTCACCAAGCGTTCCCCATGGTTTGGTTGCTGCTAATGCTTTTTCTACACATTCTTTGGTAACTTCTACCAGTTTTCTCTTTTCTTCACTTACATTTCCAATACAGAACATACGGGATGCATCCCCGTAGTATCCATTACAGATAGTAGTACAGTCAATATTAACGATATCGCCATCCTTTAAAATGTAATCTTCTGACGGGATTCCATGACAAACGATATCATTTACAGAGATACATACACTTTTAGGATATCCCTGATATCCAAGGCAAGCTGGAATACAGCCAATTTCTCTTGTGTAAGCTTCAATCATACGATCAAGCTCTGCTGTGTTTGCACCTTCCACAATATATGGAGTGATATAATCTAAAACCATGGTGTTTTTACGGCCAGCTTCACGAATTCCTTCAATCTGTTCTGCCGTTTTGATAATTCCATGATGTGGTACCACAAAACCACGATTCTGGAAATCTTTAATGCGATTATCAAATGACATGTGGCAGGCTTTGTATTTTTTTCCACTGCCACACCAACATTTATCATTGCGTCCTATTTTCATTGTTCATCCTCCTGTAAATTACATTGAGCCATCCCTATCACTCAATTTATCTCGTCAGATGCCCATGCAAAAAATAGAATTCTCATGTCTATTCCTTACATGGACATCTGCACATATTCCATCACGCATGAAATCGAGAATGCCTTCCGGCATCCTCGATCAAACATCCTGTGGATCATATTATATTCTTATTATTTTTTAATAAGAAGGGATTTTCCTGTCATTTCTGCAGGCTGTTCCATACCCATCATTTCAATTAATGTTGGAGCGATATCAGCAAGGCATCCACCTTCTCTTAATGTATAAGCTTCATCATAATTTACCATGATAAATGGAACTGGGTTTGTTGTATGTGCTGTAAATGGAGCGCCTGTTTCGTAGTCGATTAACTGTTCACAGTTACCATGGTCAGCACAGATGAACATCTGTCCATCTACAGAAAGAAGAGCTTCTACTGCGTTACCAACGCATGTATCTACTGCTTCTACAGCTGCGATTGCAGCTTCCTGAACACCAGTATGTCCTACCATATCAGGGTTAGCAAAGTTGATGATGATTACATCGTATTTATCGCTCTTGATTGCAGCAACCAGTTTTTCTCCAACTTCTGGAGCACTCATTTCTGGCTGAAGGTCGTATGTTGCAACACCTGGGGATTTAACAAGAATACGTTCTTCGTTTTCATTTGGTACTTCAACACCACCGTTGAAGAAGAATGTTACGTGAGCGTATTTTTCTGTTTCAGCAAGACGAAGCTGTTTTAATCCGCTTGCTGCAAGGAATTCACCAAAAGTATTTGTAACTTCTACTTTAGGGAATGCAACAGATTTGTTAGGGATTGTTTTGTCATAATCTGTGAAACATACATAGGTAAGTGGCATGAAGCCATTTCTTCTTTCGAAGCCTGTGAATTCTGGATCACAGAAAGAACGTGTAATTTCTCTTGCACGGTCAGGACGGAAATTGAAGAAAATAACGGAATCGTTAGGTTTAACTAAACCTACTGGAGCACCATTTTCTTCGATTACTACAGGAATTACGAATTCGTCTGTAACATCTGCAGCATAAGTAGCTTCCATAGCTTCTGTAGCGGAAGTAGCTTTGTTACCTTCGCCGTAAACTAATGCAGCATAAGCTTTTTCTACACGATCCCAGTTAGTGTCTCGGTCCATAGCATAGTAACGACCAGAGATGGAAGCCACTTTACCAACGCCGATTTCAGCCATTTTTTCCTCTAATTCTGCAACGAAGCCTTTACCGGATGTAGGAGCTGTATCACGACCATCAAGGAAGCAGTGAACGCATACATCTGTAAGACCCTGTTTCTTAGCAAGTTCTAAGATACCATAGATATGGCTATTGTGGCTATGAACACCACCATCAGAAACTAATCCCCACATATGAAGTGTGGAATTGTTTTTCTTACAGTTTTCAACAGCTTTTAAAAGTTCAACATTCTCGAAGAAATCACCATCTTTGATAGATTTAGTGATACGAGTAAGATCCTGGTATACAATACGACCAGCGCCCATGTTGAGGTGACCTACTTCAGAGTTACCCATCTGTCCATCTGGAAGACCTACAGCAAGACCGCTGGCATTCCCTTTCACAAATGGATACTCGTTCATGAGTTTGTCGATGTTTGGAGTTTTGGCAAGGTATGCAG
Organism: Eubacteriales bacterium; assembly: GCA_030531555.1. Classification (GTDB taxonomy): domain Bacteria; phylum Bacillota; class Clostridia; order Lachnospirales; family Lachnospiraceae; genus Anaerobutyricum. The sequence goes on from JAUNNI010000066.1 coordinate 8,248, forward strand.
CATTTGCTTCATGTCTTTCATTTAAGCCAAAACCATCTAAAATCATTAAAACGGTTGGTTTTTTGCCCATTTTTTTAATCTCCTATATAACGTTAGACAGGGCTGCACATAATACGACCCTTGATCGAGTGCAGCCCTCATAGAATAGTCTATAAATTATTTGTAGTTAACGATTGCGCCGAAGTCTTCTTTAAGGGAAGCGCCACCAACTAAACCACCATCGATATCTGCCTGAGCAAATAAGTCTGGAGCTGTTTTAGCGTTAACAGAACCACCGTACTGAATACGGATAGCTGCTGCTGTAGCATCATCATATACTTCTGCGATACATTTACGGATTTCTGCACAAACTTCCTGAGCCTGTTCTGTTGTAGCTGTTTTACCAGTACCGATAGCCCAGATTGGTTCGTAAGCGATTACAACGTTAGCTGCGTCTGCTGCTGCAACGTTCTGTAATGCGATTTTAACCTGCTGACGGATGAAGTCCATTGTAACACCCTGTTCTCTCTGTTCAAGAGTTTCACCACAGCAAAGGATAGGTGTGATTTTGTGTTCGATAGCTTTTAATACTTTTTTGTTGATCATAGCATCTGTTTCACCGAAGTATTCTCTTCTTTCGGAATGTCCAAGAACTACGTATTCAACACCAGCGTCAACTAACATAGCAGGAGCGATTTCGCCTGTGTAAGCGCCGCTTTCTTCATAGTACATATTTTCAGCACCAACTTTGATGTTGGAACCTTTACAAGCTTCAACTACTGGGATGATGTCGATTGCTGGTACACAGAATACAACATCAACTTCTTCGTTTGCTACTAATGGTTTTAACATTTCTACTAATTTAACTGCTTCACTTGGAGTTTTGTTCATTTTCCAGTTACCAGCTACGATTTTTCTACGCATAATATTTGTTTCTCCTTATCTTAACTTTTCGTTTCTTATTTATCGTTTGCAGCTGCAACACCTGGTAATTCTTTACCTTCTAAGAATTCGAGGGAAGCTCCACCACCTGTGGAAATATGGGACATCTGTGGGCCATAACCTAACTGGTTAACAGCTGCAGCGGAGTCACCACCACCGATGATTGTTGTAGCGTCTGTTTCTGCTAATGCAGCAGCAACTGCTTTTGTACCTTTTGCAAGGATAGGGTTTTCGAATACGCCCATAGGTCCGTTCCAAACAACTGTTTTAGCTGTTTTAACAGCGTTAGAGTAAAGTTCGATTGTCTTAGGACCAATGTCCATACCCATTTTATCAGCTGGGATAGCGTTGGAATCAACGATTTCTGTTGCGATTTCAGCATCGATTGGGTTAGGGAATTCTGCTGTACAAACTGTATCGATTGGAAGAAGAAGCTGTTTGCCAAGGCTTTCAGCTTTAGCCATCATTTCTTTACAGTAATCAACTTTTGTTTCGTCAAGAAGGGATGTGCCGATTTCGTAACCTTTAGCTTTTAAGAATGTGTATGCCATACCACCACCGATGATAAGTGTGTCACATTTTTCAAGTAAGTTAGAGATAACGTTTAATTTATCAGCTACTTTAGCACCACCAAGGATTGCTACGAATGGACGAACTGGAGTTTCAACAGCATTGCCAAGGAAGTCGATTTCTTTCTGCATTAAGTAACCAACAACAGCTGTGTCAACGAGGCCAGCAACACCAACGTTAGAGCAGTGTGCTCTATGAGCTGTACCGAAAGCGTCATTTACGAATACGTCACAAAGAGAAGCGAGATCTTTGGAGAATTCTTCGCCACATTTTGTTTCTTCTTTGCGGAAACGTGTATTTTCAAGTAAGATAACTTCGCCATCTTTCATAGCAGCTACAGCAGCTTTAGCGTTTTCGCCAACTACTTCGCGGTCAGCAGCGAATTTAACTTCCTGTCCGAGTAATTCAGAAAGACGAACTGCTACAGGAGCTAAAGTTTTTGTTGTGTAGTCTTCTTCTGTTTTAACTTTACCAAGGTGAGAGCAAAGGATAACTTTTCCGCCATCAGCGATTAATTTTTTGATAGTTGGAAGAGCTGCAACAAGACGGTTTTCGTCTGTGATCACGCCACCTTTTAAAGGTACGTTAAAGTCACATCTGCAAAGAACTTTTAAGCCTTTTACATTGATATCATCAACAGATTTTTTATTTAATCCCATGATTATAATCCTCCTAATATAATGTTAATATTACCTGTTAAGTAAATATGAAAAAAAGGTCCGGTCCACATAAGACCGGACCCATTTTGGATCAATTTTTAAAATACTATAATGAATTAAGCTAATTCAGCGAAGTATTTGATTGTACGAACCATCTGAGATGTGTAGCTGTTTTCGTTGTCATACCATGAAACAACCTGTACTTCGTATAAGTCTTCAGCAACCTGAGCTACCATTGTCTGTGTAGCATCGAATAAGGAACCAAATCTCATACCAACGATATCGGAAGATACGATTTCGTCTGTGTTGTAACCGAAGGATTCGTTAGCTGCTGCTTTCATAGCTGCGTTGATACCTTCAACTGTTACGTCTGTACCTTTAACTACTGCTGTAAGGATAGTTGTGGAACCTGTAGGTGTTGGAACACGCTGAGCGGAACCGATTAATTTACCATTAAGTTCTGGGATAACAAGACCGATAGCTTTAGCAGCACCTGTGCTGTTAGGAACGATGTTAACTGCAGCTGCACGAGATCTTCTTAAGTCACCTTTACGCTGTGGTCCATCAAGTGTCATCTGGTCGCCTGTGTAAGCGTGGATTGTGCACATGATACCGGACTGGATTGCTGCATATTTGTTAAGAGCGTCAGCCATAGGAGCTAAACAGTTTGTTGTACAGGAAGCAGCGGAGATGATTGTATCTTCAGCTTTAAGTGTTTCGTGGTTTGTGTTGTAAACTACTGTAGGAAGATCGTTTCCAGCAGGAGCGGAGATAACAACTTTTTTAGCACCAGCATTGATATGAGCCTGAGCTTTAGCTTTGCTTGTGTAGAAACCGGAACATTCAAGAACTACGTCAACACCGATTTCGCCCCATGGACAATTGTTAGCATCTGGGAAAGCGTAGATTTTGATTTCCTGACCGTCAACTGTGATGGAATCTTCGCCAGCTACTACTGTGCTAGCTTTATCATATGTACCCTGGGAAGAGTCATATTTTAATAAATGAGCAAGCATTTTAGGGCTTGTTAAATCATTGATAGCTACTACTTCGTAACCTTCAGCACCAAACATCTGTCTGAAAGCTAAACGACCGATACGGCCAAATCCATTAATTGCAACTTTTACTGCCATTTTGAATTTCCTCCTAAAAGTTAGTATAAATTGTATTTTACCAGTTATCCATGTATAATAAGAGATGGATAACAAATTAACGATTTAACTTACGTCAAATCACTCATTAATTTTACAAAAAAATCCCAAATAATTCAAGTATCATTTTGCATAAATTTTAATGTTTTTTCAGCATATAATATCACTAATATGTCAACAAATTATCGTTGCAGCAAAAAAGCATTGTGGATTATTCCCTATATTCCAAGGGGTCCTAAGTGGATTTTTTATTCAAATGGTTCTAATCCCTTTCATTAGTAATTATTTGAAAACCCATTTGAAATATTAATCAGTTATGAATCATCTATAAGTAGATGCCGATACAATCTATTTATATTGAAATAATTTATTTAAGGAAAGGATAGAATTATGATAAAAACAGATTCCCATATTCACACCAGTTTTTCCTCTGATTCCGATGCCTCCATGGAGTCCATGATCCTTGCAGGTATTGAAAAAGGCTTAGATTCCATGTGTTTTACTGAACATTTTGACCCTTGTTTCCCAATCACAGAGGAAGATTTGGACTTTCTTCTGGACTTTGATGCTTACGAGAACACATTTCATTCATTAAAAGAACGTTATGGTGATCAGATTGATCTTTATCACGGAGTGGAGCTGGGCGTTCAAAATCATATCCAAAAAGAATGTATGGAGTTTTTTAACACTTACGGATCCCGTTACGATTTTATCATTAATTCAACTCATGTCATTGATAACCAGGATCCTTATTACGGAACGTATTTTAAATCTTTCCAAACTCCAAAAGAAGCCATCACTCATTACTATGAAGTACTTTATGAGAATCTCAAAGTTTTTCATGATTATCAAAGTGTGGGACATCTCGATTATCTTTGTCGTTATGAGCCAGGAGAAAGAACTCCTTTCTTATATAAAGACTATTCTGAAATCATCGATGCTATCCTCTCCCACCTGATTAGGCATGACAAGGCATTAGAGATCAATACCGCTGGCTGGAAATACGGCATGACAGATCCTAATCCAAATCGTCAGATCATTAGTCGCTACCGTGAGCTCGGAGGAAAAATGATCACCATCGGCAGCGACGGACATAAACCGGAACATTTGGCTTACGACTTTCATCACCTTCCAGAATTCTTAAAATCTTTGGGATTCGATTCCTATCTCTACTATAAGAAGAAACAGCCACAGGAAATACCTCTTTAAAAAACATAGCTTTACAAATGGAAAATCAAAACACACCATTTCTTTCTGAAACTATTGTATGGAAAAGATAAAATGGTGTGTTTTTTTCTCTTAATTTATAAAATCTCCTTCAAAAATGAAAGAAATTGTCAGAATTCAATTTTAATTTTCAAAAAATTCATTTTTAATCGCCTTAAAAGTTTAATCAATTAAAGCGTTATATTGATTTTTTTATAGATTTCCTACAATACCACTTTGATAAATTAAGTATTATCAGAAGAAAATATGAAGGATTCAAATTCATTTCAATCAAAAAAATTAACTTTTTTCACCGTTTTGATTGTATTTTTGATGTTTTTTGAAGTTTTTCATTAAAAAAATGTAGTTTTTTAGAATTTTACTATTGATTTCATAAAAGTCTTATAGTATAATTAAACACGTCAAAGGAATTTAATAATATGAATGAATACAATATGAAATATTCATATTTAATACATTTATAAAAAAATATCCAAAAGAAAAACATTATTTAGGAGGACCAAAAAATGTCTTATGTTGATGAAGTACTCGCAAGAGTAATTGCTAAAAACCCATCCGAACCTGAATTCCATCAGGCAGTTACAGAAGTTTTCGAAACAATCCGTCCAGTAATCGAAGAAAAAGAAGACTTCTTCAGAAAAGAAGCAATCCTTGAACGTATCACAGAACCAGAACGTATGATTAAATTCCGCGTTCCATGGGTAGATGATAAAGGTAACGTACAGGTTAACATGGTATCCGTGTTCAGTTCAATAGCGCAATCGGACCTTACAAAGGTGGCTTACGTTTCCATCCATCTGTAAACCAGGGTATCATCAAATTCCTCGGTTTCGAACAGATCTTCAAAAACTCCCTTACAGGCCTTCCAATCGGTGGTGGTAAAGGTGGTTCCGATTTCGATCCTAAGGGCAAATCTGATAGAGAAGTTATGGCATTCTGCCAGAGCTTTATGACAGAACTTTGCAAACATATCGGCGCTGACACAGACGTACCTGCTGGTGACATCGGTGTAGGTGGAAGAGAAATTGGTTTCCTCTTCGGTCAGTATAAGAGAATCCGTGATCTTTACGAAGGTGTTCTTACAGGTAAAGGTTTAACATACGGTGGTTCCCTCGCTAGAACAGAAGCTACAGGTTATGGTCTTGTTTACCTTACAGACGAATTATTAAAATGCCACAACAACACAATGGAAGGCAAAACAGTTGTTGTTTCCGGTGCTGGTAACGTTGCTATCTACGCAATCGAAAAATGTCAGCAGCTTGGTGCTAAGGTTGTTACATGTTCCGATTCTACAGGTTGGATTTATGATGCAAACGGTATCGATGTAGCTCTTCTTAAAGAAATCAAAGAAGTAAAACGTGCTCGTTTAACAGAATATGCAGCTGCTAGACCAACTGCAGAATACCATGAAGGTCGTGGCGTATGGGCAATCAAATGTGATATCGCTCTTCCATGTGCTACACAGAACGAACTTCTCATCGACGATGCAAAAGCTTTAGTAGCTAACGGATGTATCGCAGTTTGTGAAGGTGCTAACATGCCTACAACTCTTGACGCAACAAAATACTTACAGGAAAATGGTATCCTCTTCGTTCCTGGTAAAGCTTCCAACGCTGGTGGTGTTGCTACTTCCGCTCTTGAAATGTCCCAGAACAGCGAACGTTTAAGCTGGACATTTGAAGAAGTTGATTCCAAATTAAAAGATATCATGGTTAACATCTACCACAATATCGATGACGCTGCAAAACGTTACAATAAAGAAGGCGACTATGTAACTGGTGCTAACATTGCTGGTTTCGAAAAAGTTCTTAACGCTATGCTTGCTCAGGGTGTTTGCTAATTCGAATTTGTATCAAACATTTAGCTCAACCATGTGATAGATAACACAAAGAAGTGTTCTTTAATAAAGAACACTCCTTTTTATATATTTTCAAAAGAAAAAGCAACTATTTAAATTTTACACATGAAAGGGATTAAAAATGGACAAAATTGATAAGAAGATACTGAAATTATTACAAGAAAACGCAAGATATCCGTTAAAATATCTTGCACAAAAAGTTTTCCTTTCCTCTCCTGCTGTTTCAACCAGAATTGAACGTATGGAGAAATCCGGGATCTTAAAAGGTTACCATGCCAGTGTGGATCCAATCCAGTTAGGTTACCACATCACAGCATTTATTAACCTTACATTAGATCCAAAACAAAAGCAGGAATTTTATCCATATGTAGAGCAATGTCCTAATGTCTTGGAATGCAACTGTGTTACCGGTGCATATTCTATTATGTTGAAGGTCGCTTTTCCTAGCACCATGGAACTTGATACATTCATCGGACATCTCCAGAAATATGGAAATACGCAGACTCAGATTGTGTTCTCCACAGTAGTCCCACCTCGAGGTGTAGGAATCCACATTGAAGAAGAGGAAGAACCTGGGAAAAAGGAGAATTAATTATTTATGGTAGGGATGGTTATGCATTATGCGATATCCTCTATATATTTGTTCATAGAGGATCATCGCAGACATCGCTCCATTAATCTGAAAGTCCGACACAGAAAATGCCTCTAATTTTTCATTTACAAGTTCACAATTATAGGCATGATCAATATAAAAAGATACATCTTTTCTTCTCTCACTCTCCCAGTGAGATATTTTTTTGCTCAATTCCTCAGAAGATAAGGTGGAGCCTGTCACCATATAATATCCGCTCTCGGCTTCCTCCAAAGTTTTCTTCCAATCTTTTTCTT
>JAUNNI010000067.1 GCA_030531555.1 Eubacteriales bacterium
AAATCCAACTTAAAAACAACGATTTTTTTGTCTCATTTTATGGGTTCATTATAATTTCATATATGTTCATCTTATCAATTGTGCGATTCTGATTCATTCGTTTCCTCCTGTTTTAAGTCGTCAATTATCTGTTTAATATTTTCCCGGATAATTGTTTTACTTGTTACGTTTAAAGGTGGCTCAGGATGATAGGGACTTTCTTTTGATGACATATTTTTTTCACTTTTCATGAAAATGCTCTCCATTTCATTTGCTTGTGCCTGAACATAATAATTATTTCCAAAGGTATGAGTCCAGGAAGATGGAAAGGCAACGATGCTTTGATTTATGGTTAACGGTTCTAGATTATCATCAAAAAATGTAGCCTTAGATTCATCTATATCATTTGCCAAGTTTTTTTTTGAAATCAATATTTCAGTATCATCCAAATGAAAAATCAGAAAATTTTGATTTCCTAATTGCTTCTTTTCTCCAACTATTCGATATTTTCTTTCTTTACTCCATTCGAATAATTCAAAAAGGTTGGGTAGGTAAGCATTTCCAGAAATTGGTTTAGCGATTATTTTGCCATCAGAAGTACGACTCCATGAAATTGCGTTTTTTTCATCTTTTGATACGCTCCGGACAACAATTGCTTTCTGTAAGGGATTAACAAGTAATTCAATAAAACTTGTTTCAAGCTTTTTAATACAATCAATTGAGAACTTTATCGTTGATGATGAGAATGTTATATAAAGTTTGCCTGATGTATCGAAGAATTGAGAACGAGCAATTTCATAGCCCCTGTAATCAAAATCACCTTCATTTGCAGTTAATTCTGGCAATTCATCCTTCATGGAAGAGTCATATGCACTTTCTGATGCGTGCTGGTAATCAATAGCCTTAAATCCAGACCATCTTGGATTAACAGAAACATATCCCCTGAGAAATCCTTCAGTTATTACAGTAAGTTCTGGCAAGATACCTTTATTTCCGTATTTTGCATTGTTGATCAGACGTTGAACGGCAATAAAATCATCCCTAGAAATAATTGCTTCATGATGATTTCTTTGACGATATTGATTTCTATTTTGTTTATTTTTCTTGGATTTATGATCAAGAAAGTTAGGAGTCCATGTCTTTCTGGCAAGTACATCACCGCAATGCCGTTCATTTTGCAAAACTTGCAAAATGGTACTGGAAGACCATCTTGTATTGTTCTTTTTTGTTCTACATTCTAATTTTGTAAGTGTGTTTGCGATTTCCTGACAAGTATAGCCGTATAGGTACATAAAAAAGATGAGGCGCACAGTTTTTGCTTCTTCTTCATTGATTACAAGATTACCATCCTCATCATGGTCATAGCCTAAGAGTGGGGGCGTAAGAAATATACCTCTACGAAATCTCATTTCTATCGAAGCATTCATAATCTCACTTTTGTTGTGACTTTCTTCCTGGGCTAAAGTTGAGATAAAAGAAAGACTCATCTCACTGTTTGGATTTAGAGTATATATATTCTCAGTTTCGAAAAAGATACCAATTGGAGGATTGAGTGCTGCTAATTTTCTTACATATCCAATGCAATCAAGTACATTTCTGGCAAATCTGGAAACACTTTTCGTGACAATTAAATCAATCTTTCCTGCATGACAATCATTGATCATACGCATAAAAGCATCTCTGTGTTGAAGAGAAGTTCCTGAAATGCCTTCATCTGCATATATTTCAATTAAGTTCCATCCCGGATGGCGACTCACTACGTCCTGATAATGGTTTTTTTGCAATTCATAGGACGATGTTTGGCGTGGGTCATCTGTTGAAACACGTGCGTATACAGCAACTCTTTTCTCTCGTTTGTCTTCATAAAAGTTTGTCTGAGGAAGAGCAGGAATGATATCTAATTCATCGACATCAATACCCTTGTATCGTTGCCTGATTTTCTCCTTTTGTTCGGCTGCTCTGGTTAATTTTTCTTCATTTTCTTTCATATTCAAAGAATTCCTTTATAAAGTATTAACTCCAATTATATTTTAATTCCCAAAAAAGAAAATCGACTGGAGGTTAATAATAAACCTGCAGTCGATTTCAAAGTCATTAATATTTATTGTTATTCATTTATTGATTGAAAGGCTAATTTCATCTGTTTTATTGTATTTATAATTGCATCCGCCTGTGATTGAGAGCAATCAGATAGAAGTTTTTCAAGTTCAGAATTTTTAATTCTATATACCGAAGGAATATCAGATCGTAATAGCCAGTCGGATGATATTTGCAAGGCTTCTGTAAGGCGTATAAGAACTTCTATACTGAAATTCGATTTACCACTTTCTATTTGGCTGATATATGTTGGATGAAGGTGTGGCAATTCTGCTAATGTATTCTGACTCATATTCTGATTCAGACGTGCTTCACGGACACGAGCCCCAATTTCTTTTAATTTCGCATCCATGATAATAGGTTCTCCTGTCATATAGTCAATAGTCTTAGATTTTTGAATATTTTAACGTTAATTGTCTAAGATTAGAATAGACTGCAAGCTAAGTGTTAGACTATAGAGTGAACTACTTGGCAATTAAATTACCGAGCATCTGATATGCAGCCCTAACGGGCTGTAGAATCAGGGTGCGTCCATAGCACCTTTACTGCTTTTTACACAGCTACTTTTAATATATACGGCTCCTTTATTGATAATGGATCAAGTTCCACAATGGGTGCAATTTTACTTGTATATAACCTTACGATATTGAATGCCCCAACGCAATCCGCATTCCAGGTATGATTGCCATCCTTATATCTACCACGCTGTATGCGGTTTGCTTTTCTAGCATTCTTTTTATTGACTGCCGGTGAAAATGGACTTGTCTGGCTGGTATATTTTTCTTTCTGTTTCACAAGCTTTATGCCTTCAAGAGCCAGTTTATATTTCAACATCTCATATATCCTTTTATACGGCAGCGCATGCAGCTTCTGGTTTGTGATATGTCCCAGATTTTTATCTTTCCGGATTCCGGAGATATCTCCAATCACTACAGTATGGAGGTCATTCTCCACGCAATAGTTTACGATACTCCTTGTCACCTTGTGCAGATAATCTTTTATGGCATCGTTCTTTCGCTTATAAAGACAAGACAGATGCTTTGATGTCTTTGGATACTTTACGCCTTTGTATGACTGCTGTTTTGCCCATTGTGACTGGATACGTGAGATTTCCTTGTTGAAGCGGTGGCAAAGGGAAAGATAACGTCTTCCAACAATAAAGGTTTCCCCGCTCACAGAATTATAACAGGTCATGAGGTTGTGCATACCTGGATCAATCCCAAGGTATCTGCCATTGTCGTCAAGCATCTTTACGTCTAGTACTTCATAGATGATAATGATGGCACATTCTCCGTCAGCTGGAGGATATATCTTTATCTGCTTGATGTTATCTGTGTTCTCAAAAAACTTATTTTTGAGAAAGAGAAATTCTTCACAGATATCATACTTTTCTGACATATATTTCTTCAGCTGTTTTGAAAGTGTCAGTCTCACGGTAGCTGTTCCAGCATCATGAACGATCGCATTCTGCATGTAAGTTATGGCGATATTATCCTGCTTATATCTTGGAGGATGTGGGTTTTTGATCCCTCCGGACTTTTTAAGTGCATAATAGGATTTCCATGACTTATCCAGAATTTTGCATACTTCCTGTGCTGTTTGCGATGGGAGCTGTTTATACCATAAGTTATCTTTATGTGCTTTTTTCTGATAATACCAGTCAGGATATTTTACTGGAAGAGACAGTTCCTTATAATGTTTTCTCTCATAATTGCATACATTCCAAAGCTTATATGCAGCAAAACACATATGACCGATCAGATTGGTTTCTTTATCATTTAACTTAACAGTTGACTTCCGTGACAGCAGCATAACCAACGTTCTCCTTTCAATGTGACTTGCTTTATCTTCCATTACACTTTTTTAGATATAGTTTTGTTTCTCTATATATAGTATACCACACTGCAATTCATAATGCAAACATACGTTCTTTTTGTTTCGTAATAATTCCCGGCTTTTGTCAAAGAAAGACCAGGAAACGCTTTCATCTCGGTAATTAAATTACCGAGGATTCTCGCTTATTATCCTAAAATAAGTCCTGAAAAATTTCAGGAGGTGACGATATGTCAGTTAATTACAAATTATTAGGAAAAAGGATTCGAGAAGTAAGAGTGAAAAGGGATATGTCGCAGGCTGAACTAGCAGCAAAATGCAAAACATCTGCACAATATCTCAGCCAGATTGAAAACGGGCACAAGCAGGCCAGTCTTCAAATATTGGTTTCAATTGCAGAGAGTTTAGAAGTCAGCATGGATAACCTTTTGGCTGGCAATCAGGTGAAAAATTCAAAAGAATATTATTACGAATTATCTCAATTGTTAAATGATTGTTCTTCCTATGAGAGGAGAATTATTTACGAGCTGGTAGTTGCGATGAAGGATGTGTTGAAAAATAATCATGATTTGCTAATTAGAGAAATTTATAAAATATAAACTTTTGGACAAGTAGAAATTATTATACCCGTTATACCCTTGAAAAGAATTTGTTAAAGAGGTATAATGGGTATAACAAATTTAGGAGGTGTTGCAAATGAATCAGGAAGAATTGATGAAAGCAATAGATGAGTTAGAACGAGAAATTGCACTGATGCCTGAAGGTAGCATCACAAAAAAGAAAATTAAGGATAAAGAGTATTATTATCATCGTATTAATCGAAATGGTAAAAGAATAGAAAATTACATAGATTTTAAAGACGTTGAAGAGCTAAAAACACAGATTGATCGTCGTAAAAAGATGGAAAAGGAACTAAAAGAATTTAAGAAACAGATTATTCCACAAAAGCATATCACAAAAGAAGAGACTCTCAATTTCAAAACAACTGTAAGAATTGGCAGCAGACTGCGTTCTCAAATTTCAATAGTAAAGAAATACAAAAAGAGAGAATGCATAGAAGAACTCAGGGAGTATGTTCTAGGTGATCGTCAAGATAAAGTGTTTGTGATCTATGGATTAAGAAGAACTGGCAAGACAACCATGATTCGTCAGATACTTACAGAACTATCGGAAGAAGAATTTCAAAAGGCTGCATTTATACAAGTAAGGGCAAAAGATACATTAGAAGATATCGATGAAGATCTTAAATTATTGGAATCAAAAGGATATCGATATGTGTTTATCGATGAAGTTACACTCATGGAGGACTTTATTGAAGGAGCAGCTCTTTTCTCTGATATTTATGCAAGCAGTGGCATGAAAATTGTGCTATCAGGAACAGATTCTTTAGGATTTGCATTTTCAAAAGAAGAGCAGCTGTATGATCGATGTATAATGATGCATACTACATTTATTCCTTATCGTGAATTTGAAGAAGTTCTTGGCATTAAAGGAATTGATGAATATATACGTTATGGCGGCACTATGAGTCTTAGTGGAATTAATTATAATGAGGATGCAATATTTTCATCAGCGCGTAGTGCGGAGGAATATATTGATACAGCGATAGCGAAAAATATTCAGCACTCTTTAAAAATGTACGAATATGGCGGTCATTTCCGTTCTTTATTGGATCTGTATGAAAGAGGGGAACTGACGAATGTAATCAACCGAGTGGTTGAAAATATTAATCATAGCTTTACAAAAAGAGTAGTGGAAAAAACATTCAAATCCCATGATATTGCAGTTACAGCATCAAATCTTCTTAGAGACCGTGAATCACCGATTAACATAAAATCACATATGGATGTAGATGCAGTAACTCGTGGAATGATGCAAATGCTAGACATTTTGAATAAAGAAGAACAGAGTGTCCAGATTCAGGATTATCATATGGCACAGATAGAGGAATATCTGAGCATGCTGGATCTGATCATGAAAATTGATTTAGAGTTCCTGCCGGAGGTAAATCGAAAAGATACTGTAACAGTTATTACCCAGCCAGGAATGAGATATGCACAGGCAAATGCAATTGTTTCAAATATGCTTTTAGATGAAAAATTCAGTGAATTATCTATTGTGGAAAGACAACGAATTTTAGACAGATTGCTAAATGAAATACGTGGTAGAATGATGGAGGATATTATTCTTCTTGAAACAAAAATTGCCTGTCCAGAGAAAAAAGTATTTAAGCTTCAGTTTTCGATTGGTGAGTTTGACATGGTAGTGTTTGATCCTAAAAATCTAAACTGTAATATCTATGAAGTAAAATACAGTAAAGAAAGAGTTACAGAACAAAGCCGACATCTAACTGATGAAGAAAAGTGTGCTATGACAAGTCATCGGTACGGACAGATCCAAGGAAAATACGTTATCTATCGTGGTGAAAGTGGTGATTTGGAAGGAATTCGATATCTGAATGTTGAAGAATATTTAAAATCACTGAGATAATAAAAAGTCAAAAAACAAAAAGTATCCAAAATGGATAGCAGAATTATTTCACTGTCCATTTTGGGTACTATTTTTTATATTTCACAGTCTTTTTATTCGACCATCACCGACTCGGTTTCTACCGAGTAAAAAGAGACTATATGAATAGAGAAAAAAGATCCTTAGATTTTATTCCGAAAAATCTTACATATTGCAGGCAAGTAAATCATCAAAGAAAAGGAGGAGATTTGCATGCAATTAAGGGATTATCAGAAGGAATGTATCGAAGCAATTGATCAGATGGAAAAGGGTTCCGCACTTGTGGTACTAGCAACAGGACTTGGCAAAACAGTGATCTTTTCCCATATCAAAAGAAGAGGACGGGTACTTATTCTTTCCCACAGGGAGGAACTCGTGGAACAGCCAAAGAAATATTATCAGGACTGTAGCTATGGGATTGAGCGAGGAGATAAGACTTCTAATGGAGAAGATGTGGTATCTGCCAGTGTGCAGTCGCTTGTTCGCAGGCTCCATAAGTTTGATCCAAAAGATTTTGACATGATCATCACCGATGAAGCCCATCATGCCGTGGCACCAAGCTATCGAAAAATATATGACTATTTTGAATCACGAATTCATATCGGGTTTACGGCTACCCCTGTAAGAGGAGACAGCGTAGGATTAGGCATTGTCTATGACAGGATCCTATTTGAAAGGGATCTGCGATGGGGGATTGAGAATGGGTTTCTTTGTGATATTGACTGTCGAATCGCCGAGATTGGTTATGACCTTACCGGGGTGGAAGAACAGATGGGAGATTTTAAAAAGGGACAGCTTGATGATGCTTTAGACCGCGATGAGATAAATGATTGTGTCTTAAAAGCATATGTTGAAATGGCAAAAGGGCAGACAGTTATTTTTGCCGTAAGTATCGATCATGCAGAACATATTACGGAAAGGATCAACAAACAGTGTGGGGATGGAACGGCGGTTTCCATCACAGGACTTACGGAAAACAGAAATGATATCCTAGATAAGTTTCGAAAAAAGGAGATCAAATGTCTTGTAAACTGTATGGTACTTACGGAAGGGACAGACCTCCCGATGATCGAGACTATTATCCTTGCAAGACCGACTAAGAATGCAGCACTTTATGCTCAGATGGTTGGAAGAGCGCTACGTCTGTATGAGGGCAAGGAAAAAGCATATCTTATTGACTGTGTTGGAAGTTCAGATGAAATTGATATCTGTATGGCATCGACTCTGCTTGGAAAAGATTTTGTGGAAAAAAAGAATGATTCTGAGAAAAAGGAAGAAGAGGAGAAAGAAGAGACTCTCCTGGAAAAATTAGAGAGACTTCCAAAAAGAAATTTCAAAGTAGAGCATATGATGCTTGAGGAGAGAACCATTGATCTGTTTGAGAATTATGAGAAGATTGACACATATGGTGTTAGGTTTTATGGGCTTTTCAATGGGGAATGTTGCTGTAACGTGGGTGAGGATGGAATGATCTACATCACTAAACCAGATGCTCTTGGAAACTGCATGATATATCTTGATAAAGAAGACCAGGAACCATATGTTTTTCATCGGAATGTCCCGGAGAAAGAAACAAAAAGGGTTGTAGAAAATATCCTGATGAAACATTTTTTGGAGCAGGATTACCTTTGGAACAAACGAAAGATCAGTTACTGGGGAATGATGCCTGCTTCTGAAAATCAGATCAGATTCATAAAGAGCCTGACAGGATCAGCGTGGTTTAGAGAAGCATATGGGGAATATCGGCTGGATTCAGAGCTTAATAAGGAAACGGCAGGAATTACAATTAAGTTTCTCTTGAAAGAAAAGAAGAACAGGAAATAGAAAAAGCTGACATTTCACGAATCAAAAGTGAAGTGCCAGCTTATTTTTTATAATTTAGCCAGACATCTGCTGTTTATCTCTTCCGGCAGGTTATATTGATAACCACGGTTAATCATGGCTTTTAATTTATATGCCATCATAGATGGCATGATATTCAG
The DNA here is from genome assembly GCA_030531555.1 of Eubacteriales bacterium. Classification (GTDB taxonomy): domain Bacteria; phylum Bacillota; class Clostridia; order Lachnospirales; family Lachnospiraceae; genus Anaerobutyricum. The sequence continues at coordinate 8,400 of JAUNNI010000067.1, forward strand.
TTTGGAACAAAGGGAATAGTAGTCATTTTCCTCATTCATCGCTTCTTTTGCCACCTCAGAATCATCAAGAAGAAGCTCAACCGCAAAGAGATTGGCATCAATCTCTGTATCTTTTTGCAGGTCGTCAAACGTATAATCTGTCATCATGGCCATTTTAAGCTCTTTTTTATGAAGGATGATATGGCCAAGTTCGTGGGCAGCAACGATCCGCTTCATCTGTGGCGAAAGTTCCGGATTGATGGAAACATAGAAGATCTGATTGGACAGGAAACAGAAGCCTTTGATGGATGTTCCAGAAGGAGCCTCCCAGATCTCGACGTTCATACATTCTAAAATCTCATACGGATCGGATGTCTTATATTTCTTTTTTAAATAATCTACCTTACGGCATATATAATCTCTTTTCAATGTATGATCACCTCGAAATCATATTTTTCTACATCATAATAATAAATTAAAATCTGTGTCATTAATAGGACACCTTATTCTTCTGTTTTCTTTTCAAGGTAATCTTTTCTGGTAAACTTCTTGGCTTTTTTCTTGGAATCAAGATACATCTCCTGGATCTGGTCCATGAAAGCAACCTTGTCCGCTTCAGAAAGCTCTCCACCTGCAAACATGGCGTAAGCCTGATCTAAGATCAGCTGTGCCTGTTTTGCACCGCGGGAGCCATATTCTTCATTTGCACTGGTCAGAAAGGATTCCTCAGAACCCATCAGGTAGGTAACATCGCAGCCAAAGATGTCTGCAAGCGTCTGATATAATTCTCTTTTTCTTGGGAAACGTCCCTGGGATTCCCATCCTGCAACGGTTCTGGTTGTTACACCGGCGAGCTTTGCAATGTCAGACTGTTTCAAATTTTTTTCGGCTCTCAATTTTTTGATTTTCTCTGCAAATGTCATAATTATTATCCTCCAAACTGAACATGAATTTCATATGATATATCTGTAGATGAAACTTAATTTCATAAATACTCTTGACAAATGAAATTGAGTTTCGTATAATTGAAAATGCAAAGAGATGAAATTCAGTTTCATTTAGTATATCTGTAATTTCATATAAAGTCAAGAATAATAAGAAAAATGAAAGAAAAAGGGGGTAGAAAGCCGTGGGAAGAGCAGGAATCGATGAAAAAAACAGGACGTATATCTGTATCGATCTGAAATCCTTCTATGCTTCTGTGGAATGTGTGGAGCGAGGACTCGATCCCTTTAAGGTAGATTTAGTGGTCGCTGACCCGGACCGCTCCAAATCGACCATCTGTCTCGCCATCACGCCTGCCATGAAGAAAAAAGGCGTAAAGAACCGTTGCAGGATCCATGAGATCCCTGCCGGGATGGAATACATCACAGCCGTTCCAAGGATGCAGCTTTATATCGACTATTCTGCAAAGATATACGGGATCTACTTAAAATATGTGGCACCGGAAGATATCCATGTCTACTCCATCGATGAGTGTTTTATCGATGTCACTCCATATCTTCATTTTTATCAGATGAGCGCCAAAGAGATGGCTATCATGTTAATGGATGCCGTCATGAAAGAAACGGGCATTACTGCAACGGCAGGTGTAGGTACCAATCTCTACCTTGCAAAAGTTGCCATGGACATTGTGGCAAAACATGTGGATGACCACATCGGAATCCTGGATGAACAGTCCTATAAAGAAAAACTCTGGTCCCACAAACCGCTTTCTGATTTCTGGCAGATCGGAAGCCGTACCCAGAGAAAATTAAACGGTTACGGGATCCATACCATGGAAGATATCGCAAGGATGTCCCTTGTCCAGGAAAGCTGGCTCTATAAACTCTTTGGCATTGATGCAGAGTTACTGATCGACCATGCCTGGGGATGTGAGAGCTGCTTAATGGAAGATATCAAAGGATACCGAAGTAAGGAACACAGCTTATCGAACGGGCAGGTCTTAATGCGAAATTACAGTTTTGAGGAAGCTAAGGTTGTGGTAAAGGAAATGACAGATGTCTTAGCCCTTGAGATGGCAGAGAAAGGACTGGTAACGGATTCGGTAGGGCTTTATGTATCCTATGATCATAAATGCGGCTTTCCATCCACCGGATGCACCATTTCCTTTGAGACATCGACAAATTCCTGCAACCGCATCATTCACTATGTGGAAAAAGCTTATGAGGAGCATACCAATCCATTTTTAGGAATCCGAAGGATTCATGTATTTGCCAATAAGGTGCGTCAGGAAGGATATTACCAGTATGATCTTTTTTCAGATCCCGTGAAACAGAAAAAGGAAAAGGATCTGCAAAACTGTATGATCGATATTCATAAGCGTTATGGAAAGAATGCGGTAATGCGAGGGAGCAATCTTTTATCCTGCAGTACGTACCGTATGAGAAATGAGCAGATCGGAGGACACCGTAAATGATATATGAAAGAAAGGACATGCTCCTTATGAAGCGTCCGCCTTCAAAAAGACTGCCGATGGATCGAAAGAGACGGGCAAAACAGTTTGCACCCTTTCAGGCATTAAAAGGCTTTGCCCATTCCATCTCGGAAACAGAGACCTTATATGTTGAAAAAAAGAAGCAGTCCGATGCAGTGAGGCTGGAGATGGACCGTATGATAAAAGCACTCCCTGACGGAATGGCAGTAACGATAGTCTTTTTCCAGAAAAGTGAAAAACATCCGGGACTTGGAATGTATCTTCCTGTTACGGGAGTACCAAAGATTATTGAGCATGAAAAAATGATGGAGATCGCAGGGTTACGCATTTCCATCGATGACATTGCAGAGATTGAAAGAGATGAGGAATTTCATTCATCATAGATAAAAGGAATGTTCCGGGAAGAGGAATACCGGACAGCAAAATGATCAGCATAATCCTTTCGGAAGATATTTTCTTTCCCTGATATCCTCCGGAAAGTTTTTAAAAAACATAGGAAAGGAATCAAAATGAAAGTAAGAGGAAATATCCCGTACCCGTGTTGTCCCAAAGAGAAAAACGTGGTGTACGAAGGAGCAAAAGGTAAAAATTCGAGCAAATGCCCAAGATGTGGCAGGTTTATCTTATTTGATTACGACCAGATGACTGCAGCAGTCATCGGTCAGGTAAAAGGAGCAACAAAAGGAATTTAATAAACAGATACTGTACCACTGAGTGATCAGGGTCCTTTGGAATAGTTTCTCACGCACTTCCAAAAGAGACGACGCCGAGCCGGGGTATATCTTAGAACATGACGATGTTTAGGGATGACTCCATAAAGGCTCATCCCTGAAGGAAGGAGAAACATGGAAAACAAAAAGAACCATCCATTTAAACTGATAAACGGAGGCAAGAAAGATCTTACCAGAGAGGTTTGCATTATGGAACTTTTCTGGCAGGGAAAAAAAGAAAGAGCCTTTGATTTGATGTGCAGACTCTTAGAGAAGGAAATAATGGCCATTATCAAACAGTTTGGAATTCCAGGATATATGAAAGAGGATGCAAGACAGGAAGGATATCTTGTCATCTTAGAAGAGATGAATCGATATGATCCAAAGAGAAAGGGAGCAGTTACTTACTTCAGGCCTTATATCATGCATGGGATTGCAGAGTATGCGAGGAATAATACTTATGGCTGTTCTAAATATTACATGAAGCAGCTAAAGAAGGTCGAGAAGATGGAAAGAGAAGCCCTGCAGGAAAAAAAGATTTTGACGATTGATGAGATTCGTAAGTTCTCTGGACAAAATTATAAAAACTGCATCATGGCTTTGGAACAAAAAGGAAGAATGAAGAATACGATAAGCTTTGATGAAGCAGAAGTTGCCCATACAGGAATTTCAGAGGAATATCCGGTGGAAGATATTGTCTTCCATAAGATGGATATGGAAACAATGTATGAAGCTCTCAAAAAAATTGATGAACGTTCCAGAGATATTATTACGAAGTATTATGGATTATACGATGGAATTCCCTATTCTTATGTGGAACTTGCCCTGGAATATAAAGCATCACAGACGGCCATGCGAAGAGAAATGGGAAAAATTTTATCCATCCTGAGATTCTTTATGGAGATGGAAATCAATTATACTGGACAGGCTCATCGTGTAAAGGATCAGAGAGAAATCGTATCCTTAGATCATAAAAAAAGAAATGAGGATAGAAAAATTACGATGGAGATTACGTACAGGGTATCTGTATGAGTACACAACAAGAAAACAGACATAGAATGGAAGTTTGAAGATGTCGTTGCAGATTGTAAATCAAAAAACAGGTAAAGGGGGATTTTAAAGATGAAAGGATTTATTGTGGAAATGATCAATGCGGAAGGAAAATTACGTTTTATTTCAAAGATGGGAAAGGATGTTTTCAGCATTATTGAAGATTGTGAGATTGACTTTGCAGATTTTATTATCTTAAATATCACAGAATTTGATCCAAAGTCTGAGTGTGGCTGGTGACAAAATCTTTTAATAGAAAAATTCTCATATTGATGCATATAACTTTCATAAAAGGAGGAAATGCAATGAAGTTTAAAGAAATGGAGATCGGAAAGGAAAATGTGGCTGTGGTACTCTTACTGACCATTACGGAAAAGAGCTGTAAAAACGGGAAGACCTACTGTGATGTGACCTTTAGTGATGGCGATGAGATCATCACGGCAAAAGTATGGAATTATAAGAAGGAAGTGCTTCTTCGTGGTGCAGAGGAAAACACCATTGTGGAAGGATATTTTATTCCGGAGATCTATCATGAAGCCGTATCTTATGTAGCAACCAGATATTTTGTGTATCAGGGGGACGAGTACTGTATGGATGATTTTGTTCTTCATGCTCCGATTGATGCCGATGCTTTTTTCAAACACTGCTTTGAGGCAGTGGATGAGGAAAGTATCTATGGAAAGATTACAAGAGCCATTCTTCTCGAAAATGAAGATATCATAAAACAGGTGGCAGCCGCAAAAGGATTCCATCATACGGCAAAAGGTGGTCTTTTATGGCATACTGGTCAGATGCTTTTGATGGGAGAAAACATCGTACCACTTCTTCCTCTTTTAAATAAGGATCTGTTTTTTGCGGGCATTATACTTCATGATATCGGAAAGGTGAAAGAGCTTTCCACTGATTTTATCGGAGAAACCCTTTATACGGAAGAAGGAGAACTTTGCGGACATCTTTATGCAGGAGCAGAAATGGTGGAGTTAAAGGCAAGAGAGATCTTATCTGATGTGGAAGAAAACAGAAGAGAGATCAATCTGTTAAAGCATATAATTCTTTCTCATCATGGCAGGAAAGAGTTTGGTTCACCGGAAGAGCCAAAGATTATTGAAGCTATGGTCCTTCACCATCTTGATATGATCGACTCGAGGTACAACATGTTTGAACTGGAGTATGACAAACTCAATATCGGGGAATTTTCTGACCGAAAACCAGCACTTGGAAATGTCCATATCTTAAAACATGACTAATTAAGTCGTTTGCGGAAAAATTGCTGCCTGGGAAATCTTCCCCGGTGGCTTTTTTCTTATCCCTGATTCCAGAAATCATCCATATTGAAAGAAAAAAGGAGGCGTTAGGAATGAAGATATTGATTGATGGGGATGCTTGTCCTGTGATCAAAAAGACAGAAGTGATTGCAGAATCCTTTGGTGTTCCTGTTGTGATCTTCTGTGATACCTGCCATTTATTGGAATCAGGATATAGTACTGTGATCTATACAGACAAAGGCAGCAATTCAGTTGATTTTTCCCTGATTGGAAGATGCGAAAAAGGAGATATTGTAATTACAAAGGACTATGGGCTTGCGGCAATGGCACTGGCAAAAGAAGCATATGCTATCCACTCAAGCGGTTTTATATACAGGGACAGAACACTTGGAGTATTACTGGAACATCGTCATATGAAAAGAAAAGCAGGAAAGAAAGGGAAGCACATCAGATCACTAAATCCCTATACGAAAAAAAGTAATTTTGAGAAAGCACTTACCTGGATCATCGAAAATAGCCAGATAAAAAGAGGTAAAGAAGTAGCAGTATCGTAAATTTTTCTTAGGATATCTTGCATATTGAAGTTACCAAATAAAACATGGGCAGGAGGAAATGAATATGAATGAAAAAAGAGAATATCCTACAATGAAAAAGATGATGAAGCAGGGTCAGATTATGGTCGTATACGGTTCAAAGTACCTGGTATCAGTGAATCCAATTCTTACTATTGAGCGTATCCGTTTCTCTGTGGTTAAACTTGAAACAAAGGGAAAAGATGTTTTTAATTTCTATCTCACGGTAGAACAAATGAGACAATTTTGTGAAGAGATTGACCGAGGGATAGCCTTAAAGAAGATCTTACAGGATACCAGTAACTATCCGACAGCATACCGTTGGGTTAATGGTGTGGATGGATCCAAGCAGCTGATCATTGGTGGAGGTGAAAAAGGGATCCGTGTGCAGACATCCGGAAAAAGAGAGGATGGATCTGGAGTAGACCGAAGGATGACCATTATTCAGCATGATGATCTAAAACAGATGTCTTTCCTTTTTAAACTGATCACGGGACTTATTACGGTGACACCGGATTCTTATTATGATGAGTTAAGAAAAGCTTTTCTTGATGCTGCAAAAGAAAGAGAAAGAAACATGGATACGGAAAAGGAAGAAAATGCCTGCCAGTATGCTTCGGAAGCCATCAGAGTCCATCCGGAAGAAACAGGAAATCGTGTAGTGGATCGTCAGCCGTTCGAAAAACAGAAAAATAACGTCAACCCGGAAAACCGAAAGGTTGTAGTTCTAAAGATTGTATCTCAGATCCAGAGAGACCCGGCTGGTATCGTGCGATGTACCGCAGTTGCCAATCAAAAACGATTTACACTCTGTTTCAATGGCAATGCTCTTATTCCTGATGTAAAGATGAATGCGGATATTCAGGCAGAAGTTCTTACAAAGAAGGATATAATGAACCCATAAAATGAGACAAAAAAATCGTTGTTTTTAAGTTGGATTTC
>JAUNNI010000007.1 GCA_030531555.1 Eubacteriales bacterium
GAAATCCAACTTAATTTTTTTAAAAAATTGTCTTGACAAATGGGTTCACCTTAATCTGCATCACTCTCCTTGGAATTCTTTTTATTAATCAACAATTATCAAGAGGTATTACCAGCCCTTTAATCCGACTGGATAATTCGATTGGCGAAATAGAAAATGAAACTTTAAACCCTGATATATATATTGGTGGCCCAAAAGAAGTAGAACATCTTGGAAAAACGTTACAATCCTATGTCCAAACCATTCGTGAATTGATGGATGAAGTAGTGGAGGAACAGGAACTAAAACGACAAAGTGAACTTGATGCTTTACAGTCTCAGATCAATCCTCATTTTTTATATAATACTTTGGATTCTGTCATGTGGATGATAGAAGATCAACAAAATGATGGGGCTGTTTATATGATTAAAGAATTGGCCAAGCTTTTGCGTATCAGTATCAGTAAAGGCCGTACGATCATTCCAATTCGAGATGAAATCCTTCATGCAAAAAGCTATATGAACATTCAAAATGTTCGATATAAAAATCAATTTGATTATCGATTTGAGATTGATGATGACCTATTGGAATGTAGTACAGTAAAACTAATCATTCAACCTTTGCTAGAAAATGCAATTTACCATGGCGTTCAGGGAATGGAGGACGATGGGGAGATTATCGTTCGTGGCACAACAAGTGACGGTATGATTTTCCTTGATGTCATTGATAATGGTTATGGAATGACACAGGAACAGGTGAATCATTTGCTGGATGAGGATATAGAAGAAGAGAACAGCACTTCAAAAAAAGGAAATGGAGTGGGACTTCGCAATGTAGATTCTCGTATTAAAATGCGTTTTGGTCAACAATTTGGACTAAAAATTCATAGCGAGAGAGGGGAAGGTACCCGAATGAGGATTTGTATCCCATATATTCCTTATGAGAAAGAAAAGGATGAATTTTTTAAAAAATCTACGAAAAAATCTTAGAGAGCTGGTGAAAGAACAATGAATGAAAAACACAAATACAGTTATCATTTTACTTTGATTTTTACTATGATTTTGCTTTGTATCATAATCCATTCTCTCTACGATATTTTTGCAGAAGAAGAACCAGAAAAAGAGATTCAGATTTCTGCCATAATCGAGGACAGCAGCTCTCCCAGATGGAATTCCTTTCTTCTTGGAATGGAACATGCTGCAAAAGATTTCCATGCAGATCTAACCATTGTTCCAACTGGAAGATATGAGTCTGGCAAAGATGGATGGGATTTGGTCAATAAAAAAATAGAAGATGGGGCAGATGGTATTATTTTTGCACCGGAAAGTTCGGAAGATATTCCAGAGTTTTATGAAAATCTCATGGGCGAGAGCAAAATCATCTTTGTTGAAAATGAGATGCAAATGGATGAAAACACTTTTTATCCCTCTATCATGATGCTTCCTGATTATAAAGAAATGGGAAAAAGAATCGTTGAAGATATCAAAGAAGACTTCGGCGCTGATCTAAAAAATAAAAAGTTTTATTTACTGACCTCCTGTTCAAAACAAATTGGGGTGAGAGATTCCATGGAATACGTGAAATCAAAATTACTCGACGAAGGTTGTATATTTCAGAAATCCATCGATATTGACCTGGAAGACAATAAAAATTATATGAAACATGGACAAGCTGATATAATCGTCGCTTTTGACGATTATACGCTAAGCTATCTGGCCGAAAGTATAAAATCACAAAGAATTAATCATATTTCTCTTTATGGGATTGGTTTAAGTGAAACAAACGTAAATTATCTTGAAGAGAGAATCTTAAAAAACCTTATTGTTGTGAATGAATTTCAGATGGGGTATGAAAGTCTGTCCATTTTGGCAGAATCTATTCGAAATCATTCGATTGAAAGCAAGAAGTACACCGTTGATTTTATGTCGGTTCGACCAGAAGAGATTCATAATCCGAAGATCGAAAAATTATTATTCCCAATTATCCAGTAAAATCAGGAGGAGAGAATGAAACATAATAAATATTTATATAAAATCAGATTTCTTCTCATATCTATTTGTATCCTTGCAAGCTTGATTGGATGCCAGAAGATGGACGAAGATGAAGAAAAAGAGATTCAGATTGGAGTCGTTGTCTATGATGAATATGATACCTTTCTTTCAGGACTGATGGAATCTTTTATGAATGGCGTATCAGAAGAAAGTAAAAATGGGCGCAGAATTACCGTAAAACGATATAGTGCCAATGGAAGTCAGATTACAGAAAATGAACAGGTTGAGGAGATGATTGAAAAAGGCTGTAATGTGATCTGTGTCAATCTTGTAGACCGAACGGATCCAACCATGATCATTGAATGTGCCAGAAAGGCAGATGTACCTGTTATCTTCTTCAATCGAGAATTGGTGGAAAAAGATCTTCAAAGCTGGAACAAACTTTATTATGTTGGTGCAGATGCTCTGGAATCTGGTATCATGCAAGGTGAAATTGCAGCAAATATATGGCAATCCGATTCTTCTTATGACCGAAACGGAGACCATATGCTTCAATATGTTGTTTTAGAAGGGGAGGCAGGCCATCAGGATTCCATCGTAAGAAGTGAATACTCTGTCCAAACACTTGTGGATCAGGGAATTACCGTAGATAAATGTGAATCCTCCATTGCCAACTGGAAAAGAGGACAAGCACAGACAAAGATGGGGCAATTAATTCATAAATATGGAGAATCCATCGAACTAGTCCTTTGTAACAATGACGATATGGCCCTTGGTGCAATTGATGAATATGTGGCACAGCAGATTTCTAAAGAGAAGCGTCCCATTATTGTAGGAATTGATGGTACCAGTGTTGGATTGCAGGCCGTTATTGATGGAGATTTACAGGGAACGGTTTATAATGATAAAGAGGGACAAGCCGATGCCATGCTACATCTGGCAATTGCGGCAGTCACAGGAAAAAACTTTGATCAATTGCCATATTTTGATGGAAAATACATTCGTTTTCCTTATGTGAGAATAACAGAGAATAACATTCATGATTATATAATTGAGGAGTAAATGGAGAATATGAAATATCTTGATCATCCAATTTGGGAAGAATATTATAAAGAACTCGATCCAGAAAAACGTTGGAAACTATATGAGGAGATTATTTACACAGAGGCAGATGACGGTGCGAATGCCCTTAGGAAAGAATTATTTCAATGGCGTTATACCGATCCGAAAAAGCCAGGTAAAAGAGTGGACAAAGGAATCTGGGAAATGGTTGTTATGCCAGCACATATGAGTGGTTTTATCGCATTTCGTTCAAGAATTCAACAACATATTGATGACTCTTTAAAATCATTAAGAATGACGAAAGAAATTAAAAATGATGATGTTCTCCTTTCTGCGGTTTATTGGGAGATGAGAAATATCGCCAGACGTTTTTATGATACCTGCAAAAGCTCACAATACGGTCGAAAGCTCTTTGGCATGAAAGAATCTACCTGGCCGGAAAAACAGATACGTTGTGCCCATGATGTCTGGACCATGGCAGAAATTGTTCCGGAAAAATTCGATCGAAAAAATGAAATGCAGATTTTTTCTGATGCAGTGATCGATGAATTCTATATCCTTTCAGAACAATCACAGGAAATATATGAAGATGTCCGTGTAAAATTAAAAAGAAAAAGATTTCCTATTGTAATTTAAAAAATCTCTTTAAAAAAATAATATCTCTTGTTAGAATAAAAACTGGAATATACAGAAAGGGATTCAAATAAATGAAGAATATAAATACAGTAATTCAGGAAGTAAAAGATGGAGTATATACTGATTGGTTAAAAGAGATTTATGTAGATGAGAGTAAAATTGAATACCAGCAGAATCGCTATCACTATGCTTTGATTAATTTTAAATCATTATATGGTGACAAAGAGATTGAAATCTACAGTGCTGCAGGACGTAGTGAAGTAGGTGGCAATCATACCGATCATCAGCATGGAAAAGTAATTGCAACTTCTCTTAATTTAGATGCCATTGGTGTTGTTGCAAAGAGAGAAGATCAGCTTGTAAAGATTAAATCCGAAGGATATAAACCATTTACTGTTGATTTAAGTGATTTAAGCCTTGTTGATGAAGAAGTAGGAACTTCACTTGCATTAACAAAAGGTGTTGCAAAGAAAATCGTAGATAACGGTTATAAAATCGGTGGTTTTGATGCTTATATTACTAGTGATGTATTAAATGGAGCTGGAATGTCTTCTTCCGCTGCCTTTGAAGTATTACTTGGCAATATCTTCTCTGGATTATTCAATGATGGAAATCTTGATCAGGTGTTAATTGCACAGATTAGTCAGTATGCAGAAAATGTGTATTTTGGGAAACCTTGTGGCCTCATGGATCAGATGGCATGTGCCTATGGTGGTTTGATCAATATCGATTTCAAGGATCCTTCAAATCCAATTGTACATCCTGTAAAAGTTGATTTTGAACACTATAAACATAGCTTATGTATCGTAGATACCAAAGGTTCTCATGCGGATCTTACCGATGAATATGCCGCTATCCCAGTGGAATTAAAGAAAGTATGCGATTTCTTCGGAAAAGAATTTCTTAGAGATGTAAAAGAAGAAGATTTCTATGCCAATTTACCTGCAGTTAGAGAAGCAGCCGGAGACCGTGCTGTTCTTCGAGCCATTCACGTCTTTGAAGAGAATAAACGTGTTGATGCACAGATGGAAGCATTGGAACGTGGTGATTTTGAAGGCTTCAAAGCTTTGATCAAAGCTTCTGGTAATTCCTCTTATAAATTCCTTCAGAATATTTATGCCAACAAGGATTATAATAACCAGAGTGTTTCCATTGGTCTTGCCATTAGTGAAGTAATTCTTAAGGATCGTGGCGTTTGTCGTGTCCATGGTGGCGGTTTTGCAGGAACCATTCAGGCATTTGTACCTGATGACATGGTTGTAGAATATAAAAAAGGGATTGAGGCTGTATTTGGAGAAGGTTCCTGCCATATCTTAAAGGTTAGAAAATACGGTGGTATGAAAGTTCTCTAATTTTTCACCCATTTACATTCCGAAAGTCGTCCATGATCGACATGAATTTCATAAAAAGCATAAGAATAATCCTCCCACTCCAATACGGTAAATGGATGTTGCTCTGCAAAATATATTTCGTGGATTGGCTTGGAAAGAGGATCATCAGAATATGTCATATAGGGATATGAGCCATCATATCCCTTTTCTTTGTAATAGGATTCGATTTCATTTCTTTGCTTTATAAGATAAACATTTTCTTCATCCGAATAACACCTTTCCTCATAAGTATGAGATGCTTCCGTGATTGCATTATGAATTTGTAGCCAAAAATCGTTATGTTCTTCTTCCAACAAAACAGAGGCCAATTCTTCCACCACAGATTCATCAATTTCGTTTTTATAATATTTCTCTTCATAATCACAAATTTGGGAAAAGAGAAGAGAATCCTTTTGAGCAAATTCTTTGGCTGCATCTATCCCTTCCACGCTATCCGGATACCAATCAAGAATACTTTCATTGATTGGAGTGTAATATAAAAAAGGTGGAAATTCAGCAAGATCCGCAAGCAAGTCTTCCAGTTCATTACAGGCCAAATTGCCCAAATAGGTACGTTTATCATGAATAACACAAATTAGATTCACCAGACGGCGATGAAACTCCTGCCCTTTTGTCTTCCTCCAATCATGTCCGATCAAATGGTATTGATAACAGTGAAGATGCAGATAAGCAGAGTGGTACCAGATGATTGTATCATTAGTAAAATCATTTTCATCATCCACGGAATGCACACGAAAGCCAAGAGGTACATGGTCCTCTATACGAATGATTTCAAGATTTTCCTTTTTACCATTTAGATTCCCATCGACACTGGCGTTGGTAAGCTCAATATAGTATTCCACGGCATCATTCATAAGATAAGGAATATAAATGGATGGATGGCCCTTCTCATCTTTTTGACCCTGACAGATTTCAAAAGCATCCCATAGTACAATCTGCTCCAATAATTCATGAAGTTCTGCTCTTGAGATTGGATTTCTATCTTTCATATGGTTTATTTCGCTCACTTTCTTCCTCATTCGATGGATTTTTCTTCCTACATTTCATCTTTATCATACCAAAAGCTTATAATTTTTTCCATTTTTTTAAATCAATTTTAAAATTCAACCCATCTTTATGGTATAATAGTTCATTGTGGAATATTTTCTATAGGATTAGAAAATGATTTCAAATACTATTTTAGGAGTGTATCTATGCTCATTCATAAAAAAATATATATGAAAATATTACAAAGAGAACGTGAAATCACCATCTATCTTCCGGATGACTACCAGACCTCTGGAAAGCGTTATCCTGTCATGTATATCAATGACGGGCAAAATGCTTTCTTTGACGATCAGGCATATTGTGGAGTGAGCTGGGGATTTCTTGATTATGTGACAGAACATCACATGGATTTAATCATGGTTTCCATTCCTTGCAATTTTGAACCAGGTAAAAGAGAAGATGAATATGGTCCATGGGTAACGGATAAGATTATCACCATAATGGAAACTGGAAAACCATACCCTAGATTAGGTGGGGAAGGAAAAGCGTATGTCAAATTCCTCCGAACAGAATTAAAACCATACATCGATAAAAATTATCCGACAGATCCGGAAGATACTGCTATCGTAGGAAGCTCCGCAGGAGGAACCATATCAGCCTTTGCATCCTTTCGTTATCCTGGAGTATTTAAAAAATGCGCTGCACTTTCCACCGCATTTTGGTATTATCCAAAACAGTTTGAAAATCTGATTAAAAAAGCAGATCTTAGTGAACTTGAGTGCTTTTATTTTGATATTGGCTCCAATGAGGGAAGTGGCAATGAACTGATCAGCAATCTTTATAAATATGATAATGCAAGAGTTCATGAGCTTTTGCTTCGAAAAGGTATCGATGACCGCATTTTCTATAAAGTATACGAAGGTGCTATCCATTCTGAATACGAATGGAGAAAACGTGTTCCTGTGTTCATGGAATTGTTCTATCATAAAAAGGGTGATTGAAATGAATAAAAGAAAAATAACAGCCTTGGCTACTGTGGCAGGTGGAGTCCTTTCCGCTGTATACATTGGCGTTAGTCAGTATTTTCTAAATATGACATTTGGGAAAGATCCCAAAAAGAGACCACATGGTGGATCCTCCTCCCTTGCAGAGTCCGCAAAAGAAGGAAGAGAGTGGCTTCATGCCCATGACCATCATATTGTTACCATGAGAAATTCGGAAGGCTTACTGCTTAGAGCGCACTATATCCCATGTGAAAATGCCAAACGTACTTTGATTGAGTTTCATGGCTGGCATGGAAGCTGGGACGTGGATTTCTCTGGCAGTTCCCCTCATCTTCATGAGATGGGCTGTAACCTTCTGTTGGTGGAACAGAGAGCCCAGGGAGAAAGTCAGGGAAAATATATGACCTTTGGATTAAAAGAGCGTTATGACCTTATGGAGTGGGTTCGTTGGTATCAGGAAAACATTGATGCGGACATTCCAATTTATCTGGTCGGTCTTTCCATGGGAGCAACTACGGTATTGATGGCTTCCTCAGAAACATTCCCACAAGAAGTGAAGGGAATCATTGCAGATTGTGGTTTCACTTCTCCATATGACATTATCAAAAAGGTATCCAAACAGTGGTTCCATCTACCGGAGCATCCATTTATGGATAGTTCGCGTTTTTACACAAAAAAACGTCTGGGAATTGATACAAAAAGCTGGTCTACCATTGATGCTGTGTCACATGCCACTGTCCCAATCTTATTCATTCATGGCAAAGAAGATCATTTTGTACCCTATGAGATGACAGTAAAGGCTTATGAAGCATGTACTTCTGAGAAAGACATTCTTTTGGTAGACGGAGCAAGACATGGTGTAAGCTTTATCGTGGACCAGGAAGCTTACGTGGAAAAGGTAACACTTTTCTTTTCTAAATATGACGAAAAACAGAAATAAGGGGATAAGTAATACATGAAAATCATCGTAATCAGACACGGACAAACTTTATTTAATAAAATGGATCTGGCCCAGGGATGGTGTGATTCACCACTGACCCCGCTGGGCGAAGAACAGGCTAGAAAAACTGGTGAGTTGATTGCTGATTTTGATATCACAGAAGCATACAGCTCTCCAAGTGAACGAGCCTATGATACCACAGTGATCGCTTTAGGTGATCGCAAAGTGGAGGTAAAAAGAGACAAACGTTTGAAAGAATTACATTTTGGATGTTTTGAAGGAGTTGCCAACGCAACCAAGAATCATATCATTCCAAGAAATGGTTTTGAGCCAAGAGATTTTAAGCCATATGGTGGAGAAGATTATGATCAGATGCTAAAAAGAGAAGAAGATTTTCTTTCTGAGCTAACAGCAAATGATCATGGACAGACTGTTTTGATCGGTGGCCATGGAGTATCTCTTACCATTCTGGTTCACCATTTAGCCAAAGACAGTTTACTTACAAAATACCCGGATTTTAAGTTCATTGATAATGGAAGTGCCGTTGAACTTGAATACAAAAACGGAACATATGAAGTTGTAAAAATTTACGGAAATTATATTCATTAAATTATGTCAAATTATATGATTGCAACATTCTTATCCTTCATCACAGCATGCTTTACCATGGCATCCTCCTGGACGAAGGATAAGAACCGAACTTATTATTATCAGGTAGGTCAATGTCTGGTGTATGCAGTAGCGGCCTACTTTTTTGGAGTATATCCCTGTATTATCATGATGCTGATCAATGCAAGTCGTAATTATCTGATTGCAAGTGAACGCTATAAGATTTCTCATTGTTTTCTTTTCAGTATTTTAGCTATTATTCTTGGTCTTTGGATCAATACCAGTGGAGTGATTGGACTGATTACCATATTTGCGACAGTACAGTATTCCATATGCAGCTATTACCTGAAAAAAGATCTTACCGTAAAAATAAATGTGGCGATCAATCTTCTTTTATGGCTTTGCTATGATATTCTAGTGAGGGATATTTTCTCAGCGACCATGGATTCCATCGGTACCGTTTTGGCCTTGATTACCATGGTTCGAATTATGAAGGATTTAAAAAGAGAGAAAATCAATGAATAAAAATAATTATTTAACTAAAAAATCTGTGGTTGCTTTTCTGGCGCTCATCTGCTGTGTGCTTTGGGGAAGCGCCATACCAACCATAAAAACAGCCTATGGAATCATGGGAGTAGCATCTTCCGATGCTGCAACACAAGTACTTTTTGCAGGAGTTCGATTTGCTTTGGCAGGTATTATGGTTATCTTATTTGCCAGTATTCGAGATCGGAAGTTGATTCTTCCAGATAGAAATGTAATTATGTTGGCACCAATCCTTTGTCTTGCTCAGACAGTGGGACAGTATTTTTTCTTTTACATCGGAGTGGCCAATTCTTCTGGAGTATCTGGTGCCATCATCACAGGCATTGGGAATTTTATCTTGATTCTCATGTCTTGCTTGATTTTCCGTATGGAAAAAATGACCAGAAAGAAAGCGATAGGATGTATGTTGGGCTTTCTTGGAATCATCATTATTAATATTTTTGGAAGTAGTTCTTTTGGAGGCTTTCATTTAATCGGCGAGGGATTCTTATTTATTTCCCAATTTAGCTATGCTTTTTCCTCTATCCTTATTCGTATCTTTTCTAAAAAAGCATCCCCTGTTATCATAAGCGGATATCAGTTCACGATTGGGGGTATCATCCTTGCTATCATTGGTATTTTGATGGGAGGAAGCCTTACTGGAATTACAGTAAAAGCAGGTATTTTACTCATCTATCTTGCCATGGTTTCCGCTGTTGCCTATACATTATGGTCCATCCTTTTGGCCCATAATCCAGTGTCTTCGGTGGCAATCTGGGGATTTATCAATCCTCTTGCCAGTGTGATCTTATCTGCATTGATCTTAGGCGAATACAAACAGGCCTTCAACCTTGGAAGTCTTAGTGCTTTATGTTGTGTCTGTATTGGTATCTATATCGTAAATATGAAAGAATAGTTTGTTATTTATATAAATAACAATAAGAAAGGAGAATATAAGCTGCGGATAATCCACAGCAGATGCTGGAGTTTTTATTATGAGAATCATATTATCCCCTGCAAAGAAAATGAATATAAAAACGGATGATCATCTTCCAAAAGGAAAACCGGTATTTCCAAAGGAGACCGAAGAAATCATGCGATTCATGCAAGGCTTATCCCTTGAACAAGCCCAGGCTCTTTGGAAATGTAATGATGCCATTGCCAGCGAAAACTACGAACGTTTCCAAACCATGGATCTGGATCGTGCCATGACGCCGGCCATTTTATCCTATGATGGCATTGCTTTCCAATATATGGGACCAGGCGTTTTTCAGTACGATGAGTTCGATTATGTCCAGGATCATCTCCGTATCTTGTCCGCTTTTTATGGTGTGGTAAAACCCATGGATGGTGTGACTCCATATCGATTGGAAATGCAGGCCAAAGCCCAAATTTCCGGCAAGAAAAATCTTTATGATTTTTGGGGAGATAAATTATACCAGGAAGTCATCGATGATAGTCATATCATTATTAACCTGGCCTCGAAAGAGTATTCCAAATGTATCGAAAAATACTTAAAGCCAACAGATACCTATATCACATGTATTTTCGGTGAATTTGTGGGAGAAAAAGTGGTGCAAAAAGGGGTTTATGCCAAAATGGCACGAGGAGAGATGGTAAGATATATGGCAGAACATCATTTGGAAGATCCTGAAGGCATGAAAGGATTCGATCGTTTGGATTTTCGTTTTCACCAAGAACTCTCTGATGAGAAAACTTACGTTTTTATCCGATCCGCTTCAAAATAAGATTGGGAAAATATATAATTTATGCTATAATAATTAAGGCTGTCCGTTCAGAGATGAGTATGGCTTAAAGGCTGTATTGCTGGTGTCTCTGTTTTGGTTATAGGTGTTTTTGTGCAGGAGTTAACACGCAGCAGCGGATGGCCTTTACTTATTCATAACAAGAGAATTAGAAGATAAAAAAGACATCAGATCATGGACCTGGATGTCTTTTTTCATAATTATTCTGATAATTTTAAGAAAGTGATGTTAAAAAATGAAAAAAGCAATCATATTTGATTTGGATGGCACCTTATGGGATTCCACAGGTTATACTTGTGATATTTGGAATACAGTCTTTTCAAGATATGAAGATATTTCCATTCATATGGATCAGGATCTCATGGGAAGTCTGATGGGATTTACCATGGAAGAGATTGGACAGAAACTTTTCCCAGAGTTTTCTCCGGAAAAACAGATGCAGATCATCGATGAGATTGGAGAAGAAGAGGTTCGTTTCTTAACGGTTCATGGTGGCAAGATTTATGATGGATTAGAAAACGTTTTAGAAGAATTAGTCGAAACTTATGACTTATATATCGTAAGCAATAGCCAGGACGGTTATGTGCAATCTTTCCTGATTGCACATCATATGGAATCTTATTTTAAAGATATCGAAATGTCCGGAAGAAGTGGTAAAGACAAAGAAGAGAACATCCGTCTGATCATGAAACGAAATGGTATTCGGGATGCCATCTATGTGGGTGACACCACGGGAGATGAGAAAGCATCTCATAGAGCAGGCATTCCATTCGTATATGCTTCCTATGGATTTGGCCAAACAAAAAATCCAGATGGTGTCATTCATAATCTTCGCGAATTATCTGATGTAGTAGAAGATATCTTCTCATAAAAAAGCCAGTTACATGAAAAAGCAGGTATTTAGAGTCTGTAATGGATGAAGGGACCCTATATTCTACCTGCTTTTTTCATATACGATATGCTATGGCATGTTATTCAAATGGATAAACTACACCCCATTCTTTCCGAAGATTATCCATATGTTTTAAAATGGTAAGAGTTTCATCATGTGGTATCTCTTCACACTCCAATTTACCATCCAATATAGCTCGCTTACAGGCGCGAACCTCATATTCATAGCCATTGACCTGCTCAGGAATTTCACACTTTTTCACAATATTTCCATTGAGATCATAGACGATGATATGCATACTTTTCTTTTATTATAATCAATTATCTCCGAAAAATATAGAAAAAAGTGTTATACTATAAAAAAACAGGAGGTTTCTTATGTTAACGATAGATCAGAGTAAATGTATCGGCTGTGGCCAGTGTGTAAAAGATTGTTTTGGATTCCATATTGTCATGGAAGAGAAGAAAGCTGTAGAGTTGCCGGGAAATTGTATGGCATGTGGTCATTGCGTGGCAGTTTGTCCTTCAAATGCCATTTCTTTAGATGGGCATGATATGACAAAAGTCATTGAAAAAGATGCTGTTGAAAGTAAGATGGATGCAGATGCCTATCTCAATCATTTAAAATTACGTCGTTCCATCCGTCAGTTTAAAAAAGAGGAAGTTTCGAAAGAAGATTTAGAAAAGATTATTGAAGCAGGTCGTTACTCACCAACCGGCGGCAATATGCAAAATGTACAATACATCGTCATAAAAGATCAGATCCAAACTGTAAAAGATCAAATTATGGAAGAGCTGAATAAGATGGGTGAAGAATTTAAGACCATGGACGGCCCATATAAGAAATATGGCAGCTTATGGATCAATATGTATGAAAACTATAAGAAAAATGGTACAGATAAAGTTTTCTTCAATACAGATAGCGTGATTTTAGTGGCGTCCAACACCCCTCAGTCTGCCATTATCTCTGCGGCTCATATGGAAACCATGATCTATGCATTAGATCTCGGCATGGTTTATAGCGGATTTACCTGTAGTGCAGTGATGCACTCCAAAGAACTCCAAAAACTTTTGAATCTAAAAGAAGGTTATACCGTACATGCCGCTTTAGTATTAGGTCATCCGGATGTAACTTATCGTAGAAGTGTACCAAGAAAGGACGCTGTAGTAAAATGGAAATAAAAAGTGTACATACTTTAGAAGAAATCAGAGAAATCTTTAAAAATGATCGATTCGCCACAGAAGCAGCAGGAGCTGTAATCGTAGATGCCGGTGTATGTTATGCAAAGTGTGAAATTGATTTAAAACCAGTGCATTATAATGCCGCTGGAATTGTCATGGGTGGTGCCATGTTTACTTTGGCAGATTTTTGCATGGCAGTGGCTGCCAATGGTTACCGTGAAAAACCAGATACCATCAGTATTGATGCCAACATGTATTATGTAAAACCTGCCAAAGGCAAAAAATTGATTGCAGAAGCCAAGTGCGTAAAACCAGGACGTACCTTAAGCTTTTATGAAGTGGATATCACCGATGAACTTGGAACAGACGTGGCTCATTTTACAGGAAAAACCTTTACGGTATCCAAATAGTACATCATTAGACGAATCTTATAATCCATGATTTTCCAAAAGCATGAAATCATGAAGAATATCTTTGCTTGGACCATCTGCGATGATTTTTCCATCGTACAAAAGGATGGTCCTTTCGCATGTCTTTTCGATGAAATCAAGGTCATGGCTGGCAATGATCTTGGTTTGAGGCAAATCATTTACAATGGTTACAAGATTTCTTCGGTTCCTTGGATCTAAAGCGACCGTTGGCTCATCAAACAGGATCAGCTCCGGCTCCATAGAAAGAATGGTGGCAATAGCGGCCAGTTTTTTCTCTCCTCCAGATAGACGATGGATCTGGCGATCTTGTAATGGAAGGATATTTACTTTTTTTAGGGCATTTTCAGTCCTTTCCTTCACCTCAGCTTGTGAAAGGCCATAATTTCTTGGACCAAAGGCCACATCATCATACACCGTATTGGAAAAGAGCTGATGGTTAGAATCCTGAAAAACATAGCCGATCTTACTTCGTATTTTGGCATAATTACTCGGCTCAACCGCTATACCACATATTGAGATTTCTCCAATCTCTAATTCAAGCAAACCCACAAGAAGTTTTAGAAAGGTGGATTTTCCCACACCATTTGCCCCGATGAGTCCCACACTTTCTCCTTGTTCAATACGAAGATTCAACTCTTTTAAAACCGGATATTTTTTCTTTTGAAATTCATAATGAAAAGAGAGTCCCTTGATTGCAAGCAAAGGATTCTTTTTTTCAAAACATTCTTTCATGTTCATAATTAAATCCACCTATACTAAAATTTGATAAAAAATCGTAATAAAATAAAAAACAAAAGACATATCATGAGAAAAAGATAGTCCTTTTCTTCCATTTTTCTTTTTGATTCGAAATAATATTCTCCGTGAAAACCACGCAAACGCATGCTATCATAAAGCACTTCTGCAAGATCCATGCTACGAAGTAACATCTGCCCGATCATACTCCCCCATACTTTAAAATGAATCCCCTTTTGTCCTGGTGCGCGAAGAGCATACGCTTGCATCATTTTTTCCGCTTCCTCCAATAATAAGAACAAATAGCGATAGATTAACAGAAAAATAGAGACTAAAAATTTGGGAAGACGCAAACAGCGAAAAGCATAGCAGATATCATTGATTTTTGTGCTGATGATCAACAAATAGGAAGCAGTGATAGCGAAGATACCTTTAAGATATAAAGTGATGAAAGACAGAATTCCCCCCGTAATCGTGATATTTCCGATGGAAAAAATAGGTCGATGATCAAAAAATGGATTGGCAATTCCAAGAAAGAAAGCCAAAAGGAAAAAAGCTTTTAAACGCTTCCACAGTTTTTTTAGGGAAATATCTCCCATAATAATCATAACCGCAGGATAGATTCCCATGATTAGGATAGAAGATAAAGCATACTTGGAATAAGATACCAAAAATAAAATATATGTAATTGTAACCATAACTTTCACCACAGGGTGAAGAAGATGAATCCATTGATTTCCTGAGGATTCCAGATCCATCTCTCTAAGTTCCTGTAGTATTTGAATAATCTTATTCATGGATGCGATTCTTTTTTACTTTCTTTAAAATAAGACAGAAGATAACACATAGAATTAAAACCACAAGGGCTCCAAAAACACCAGAAAAAGAGGTTCCCATGGCACTTTCCGAAAAAGAAAAGGCATAATCCGGTAAAATTGCTGTTGTTTCCTGGATTTTTTCTAAAACTTCATAAAGTAATCCATGAGATGCTAATTCTGTGCTACCCGTAATTCTTTCCATAGACCATTCCAAACCGTCTGGATGGGAAGAAGCAAATAAGGATAAAAATCCTCCGATAAAAACAAAGGCAGCAGAAAGGATAGTAAGCACACCTTTTAATGAAAAACGAGTGTTCTCTTTTTCCTTTCCTTCAACGCCCCATAAGATTTCTGGTCTTGTTTCGTAGATGAAAAGAAGAACAGCAGCAGTAATCAGACCTTCCACCGTACCAATGGCCAAATGAATCGGCTGCATGCTGGCAAGAAAAACAGAAAATGGAAGCTCTGTAATTCCAGAAGCTAAAGTTTCTAAAGTAACTGAGAAGGCACCAAGCTGTAAGCTGATGATATTTCCTAAAACAGAAGCAAGAATAATGCCTTTTCGACTGATATGTTTTCGGTTAAAGAGAAGCCATATGATTCCGCCACCCACAAAACATCCATAAAAAGCCATATTCCAAACATTGCAGCCAAGAGCCAGAATTCCACCGTCAGCAAATAAGAGACATTGGATCGCAAGGACAGCAATCATGGTAAGAAATCCAGCGTAAGGACCTAAAATAGCACTCAATAACATACCACCACAAAGATGTCCGGAAGATCCGGTTCCAGGAATCGTAAAGTTGATCATCTGTGCTGAAAAAACAAAAGCTCCCATGACACCCATCACAGGGATTTTCTTTTCATTTTCTTCAAGATTCAGTTTTTTAAGTGCTACTCCTGTAGTCGCTGCAGAACAAGCATATCCTGCAAGGCCAACGGCAGGGGAGAGCAAAGCATCCGCCATATGCATAAGTTGTACTCCTTTCATTAAGACAAAATGTCAAGAGGAAATGATTCATTTCCTTTGCAATAAAAAAGGCATACCAATCCCTGTTCTAGAGATTCGTATGCCTTCATGACATCTTTCAATATATAATTTTTAAATCACATTTTCTTCTGCCATTACTTCAGTAAACCAGCATAACTTCATGTTATTGCTTCGTCATAAGAAAAACAAGATATATTATACACTGATTTTAACATATTAGCAAGGAAAAGTGTTCTACTGTATCTTTGCAAGTTCTTCCATCAATTGATCAATCATTTCTGAGATAGACACACCTTGTACTCCAATTACATGGTTATTACAATGGTTTACGGGAATTAAATATTTCTCTGCATCGCTCTGTCCAACTGCAACTGCCATCTTCGGTGTAATCTCTCCATACATGGAATCTGCCATGGCAATACCGATAGGTCCAACGATGACATCTGCACGACGACAACCTACAACCACAGCATTTTCTCCAGTCGCTCCATGATGAGCACCTGCTTTTAGCATATTGGAGGTAGCAAGAGAATTCGTTCCCACAGCAGTAATCTCAATTTCGGGGAAGCGTTTACGGATAGAAGAAGTAATCTGTTTTCCCATTCCGCCGCCCTGTGCATCTATAATTAATAATTTCATAGAAATCTTCCTTTCATATTTTATTTTCTATTATAGATTAATTTCCATTATGTTCTTTATATTTCTTCATCATATCCAAGAACCATTCACCGGTTTCTGTCATATCTTCCTCTGTAAATCCATTATATTCTAGAGTACCTTTTTTAATCAGGACGCAGGCTTCTCCATTTTTTGATAGATTCCAGATGCAGTTACTGATATTATGTTCATCCATGGCTTTCATCCAAAGATCCGATGAATCAAAATCTCTAGGGAAACCACCAGTGTTTGCCGTCACACCGTATTCTGTTACAAAGATTGGAAGTCCCGCTTCGCTACACTTCACCATACGCTCGCGAAGTTCTTCTTTGTGGGAGGCTGCATAAAAATGAAGAGTATACATGACATTCTCAAAATCAAGTGGATCTTCCAGCGCCTGATCCACTCCCTGGGACCAGTCAGGAGTGCCGCAGATGATCAGAGCATCGGGATCATTTGCTCGGATAATCGGAATCACTTGATTGGCATATTCTTTGATTTCTGACCAGGATGTTTCGTTTGGCTCATTACAGATTTCATAGATTACATGAGTCTCGTCTTTGTATTCTTTGGACATCATATCAAAAAATTCTTTGGCTTCTTTCACATAACGAAGAGGAGTTTTCTCATCCAAAACATGCCAGTCAATGATAGCATACAGATCGGCTTCTTTGGCCAGGGCAACTCCATTTTTCACCAGCTGGGTGTTGGTTTCTTTATAATAATCATTTTTTGTATATCCATCCATGGCGGACACATACATACAAAGACGAATTACATTCACGCCCCAATCATTACGCATCTCTTCAAAAAGCTCAGGATTTAAAAATTTTTCCACACGAGTGATGGAGCTGGTGCTTACACCTTTTAGCTGGACGGGATTCCCCTTATGATCACATAATGTGCCATTTTCCACTTTTAATTTACCACAGTTATTCGGAGAGATATATCCATCTCCCGAACCATTGGACCCACAACCATATAAGGCCAGGATCAAAAGCATACATAATAAACCGATTATTTTTTTCAATTGAAAACCCCCTCTGAAAATTGTTCTTTTATATATTTTATCAAATGAGAAATATGGGTACAATACTTTTCTCTCTTTTAGGATAAGAACATATATGATAAACTTTATAGTGATAGAAAAAATACCAATGAAAAAGAAAGACAGGAATACGTTATGCTTAAATTAATCTCATGGAATATTGATTCTTTAAATGCTGCTTTAACATCCGCATCTGCAAGAGCTGTTTTATCAAGAGCAGTGCTAGATACATTAAAAGAAGAAAATGCAGATATTATCGCTATTCAGGAAACCAAATTACCAGTGACAGGACCTTCCAAAAAGCATTTGGAAGCTTTGAAAACATATTTTGAAGGTTATGAAATCGCATGGGTAAGCTCCAATCCGCCAGCAAAAAAAGGGTATGCCGGAACCATGGTTCTCTATAAAGAAGGTCTGGCAGCAGAAACGACCATTCCTAGAATCGGAGCTCCTGATACCATGGATGATGAAGGTCGTATGCTCACTTTAGAATTTGATAAATTCTATTTTGTAAATGTATACACCCCAAATGCTGGGGATGGTTTAAAACGTCTGCCGGAACGACAGAAATGGGATGAATTATATGCCGATTATCTTCATGAACTTGATCAGAAAAAACCAGTGATCGCCTGTGGTGATTTTAACGTAGCCCATAAAGAAATCGACCTGGCTCATCCGAAGACCAATCATATGTCTGCCGGCTTTACTGATGAAGAAAGAGCAGGATTCACCAATCTTTTGGCAAAAGGCTTCATCGATACCTTCCGCCATGTTCATGGGGATGTTACCGATATCTATTCCTGGTGGGGCCAGCGCATTAAAACCAGTAAGATCAATAACTCTGGATGGAGAATTGACTATTTCTTAGTCAGTGATCGTATCAAAGATCTGGTGAGCAAATCCGAGATGATCGATTCTGGAGAAAGACAGGATCATACACCGATTGTTTTAGAAATTGATTTATAAAGAAAGGAGCATTTTGACATGGAAGAACTGAAAAACAAGATGAATCAGGTAAAAGAGCAGCAAAAGTCTATTGTTGTGAAAAGCTTTACCAATGCAGAAGCCTTTGATCTTGGTTCCTACATCTATGAAAAAGCCTTAAAAGAGGGAAAACCTGTAGCAATTTCTGTCACCCGTAATCGCCAAAAATTATTCTATGCTGCCACAGAAGGTACTACCGTGGAGAATGATCACTGGGTGATGAGAAAAGAAAATGCAGTGTATTTTTTCAATAAACCAACTTTCGAAACCGGTCTTTATATGCAAATCCGTAATGACAATATTTGGGACAAATACGGTCTGGAAAGAGGAGAGTATTCTCAGAATGGTGGTTGTATCCCAATTATGGCAGAAGGCTTTGGCATGATTGGAACTGCAACTGTTTCAGGCATGAGTCAGGCAGAAGACCATATATTTGTGACAGAAGCCGTATTAGAATGGATTTCCAAACAATAAATAAAAAATGACCTCCAATTGTCAAGATTCCTCATCTGACATTTGGAGGTTTTTCTATGCTATAGGTTCAAACTATGGATTCTTTTTTTTGTACTGTACAATCTTATCCGGTTCTTTCCATCTTAAAATCATGATGCAATGCTTATTCTCATAACAGGTGATTCTTCTAACCACACCTAGTTTTTTCGGAGAAAACTGCTTACTGTCGCGCATGGTAGCATCATTGCCTCCAGAATACCATAACATTCTGCCATCCTCACGATATCCTACAAAAACCATGGTATGCTGCCATTTTTTTCCTGCAATCCCGACAATATCTCCTGGCTCGAATGCCACATTTTCCACTGTGTCATCCGGGTAGAGGATTTCAAAGTCCTTTTCCTTCATTAATTTTTTTGCCGCAGTTCCTTTCAAAGTTACATCCCGATTACAATAAAACATTCGTCCTTTGGGAATAATTTCCATATCCTGTAGAACATAGGAGATATAGGATGCACAATTACTTTGACGATTGCCGTCAATCTCTCTTTGAATTGTTGCACGGGCATTGCCATAAGAGAATTCATAATCCAACATAATTTGAGCCTTTTCTTCCAATAATTGGAAGAATAGAGAGCGCTGATCAATATCAATCCATTCTTCCGTCGTCGCCTCTGCAAAGCTTTCTAACTCTTTTGGTTTACGTCTTACCTGCGTCTCGTTTATTCGTCTTTGAAGGGATGATTTGTCTGTATGATTTTTGCTTTTATACCCAATGAGAATAAGGGTAAAAATCATAAGGATAAATAATAAAAATACCTGAATATTGCCTTTTCTCTTCATGATGAAAAAAATTCCTTTGATATAAAGATTTGATAAGTCTATTTTATAAAATAAAATGAAAAATTTACAGTGTCATTTTCTTAAGATATTCCAAAGAAAATATGGCAAAAAACGAACCGCAACATATGGTTGCGGTTCGTGAATCATTTATGCTTCTCTTGCTTTTAAAGTTTCTAAGATTAATTGAACGGCTAAATCAATGCCAATTTTTTCTGTATTGATACAAAGATCATATCCATCTGGATCTCCTAAAGTATGCCCTGTATAGTTCTGGCAATTTTTGCGACGTGCACCATCGATTTTTTTCGTCTTGGCAGCGATTTCGTCTTTGGAAACATCAGGCATAAGCCCGCACATACGATTGACTCTCCAGTTCTCGCTAGCATAAACATATACGCGAAGAACATGATCATAATTCTTCAGGAGATAGTTGGCATTACGTCCTAGAATAATACAGCTTTCTTTATCAGCCATATTAAAAATTGCTTTTTTCTGCGCTTCAAAAATTTGAACATCCATTGGCTTTGTATAAGTATCAAATAAACCATAAAACATGCTCATTTTTGAAGATGCTTTATTCTCCCATCGATTTACCATGGCTGGATCCAGCTTAGGGTCCATGAGAGCAGTACGCATTACCATATCTTTATCATAATATTCGATTCCCAATGCATCGGAGAGTTTTCTGCCGATTTCACCACCACCGGCACCAAACTGTCTGGATATCGTAATAATTTTCTTCATATAAATCATCTCCTTGTATGAATAAGTATTCTGATTACAATAATCAGCTTACTTATATCTTATCATTATTTTCAGAAAAAATCTCATTTTTTTCTACGATAGATTAAATAAGAATATACGGTAGGTACTAAAATCATAAGAACGAAAAGGATGATAAATGCAGGAATACGCACTGGAAAGAATGTAAAGAGTATCATGAACAATCCACAAAGCACCCATAAAAATCCCGCCATACGATGAGTTTTATTCCAGTTCTCCTCATCAGATAATGTCCATGGAAGTTTAATCCCTACCATATAACTTTGTTTTACTTTTGGTAAATAATTGCCAATGATCACAAATAAAACGCCACAGAACAATGGTGCATAGATCTCAACCTTAACATTTACCCCTAAAGCAGCAGAAAGAGTAATGGTCGATGCAAATAAACAAACAATTGGGATGATCCAATGTAATAGACTTTTCACTTTATTCGATACATTGTTGTATTTTGGATCCATCTTCAGAAGAAATGGGAAGAGAAGATTAATAAAAAACAAAATCCCCGGAAATACCACAATACCTACAAACTTACTGCTCCATCCATTTGCTTCTCCATTGATATCCCAATGAGTAGCAATCTGAGCTGGAATCTTATCATACAGTAATAAACCTACAATAATTGGAATCAAACAAACAACAGATGTCAAAATTAATGTTCTTTTATTTTCCCTCATCATGAGAAACATCTCCTTTCAATGCACTGATCCATAAGAATACTTCTTCTAAAACCGAAGCGTTCATACTATAATAAATAAAATTTTTCTGTCTTTGTTCATTTATCAAATCTGCTTTCTTTAATATAGATAAATGATGTGAGATAGTAGCTGGCGTCATGTCGAACTTTCCTGCGATTTCCCCTGCGGTAAGACTACCTTCCTTCAGATAATTAAGTATAGCTCTCCTGGTGGGATCGGATAAAGCCTTCATCGTATTATTTAAGCTCATAAACATCGATCCTTTCTTCGAAATATAAAGTAATTAGATATATATCTAATTAGATGATAATCAAAATAGATTTATTTGTCAATAACTATTTAGAAAAATGTCTAAATAGTTATTATAGAAACTTTGCACATTTTATAAAAAATACTTGAGTACACTTTACTGCTGTGATATACTAATTCAGTCAATCGAATATATATGTGATATGAAGTCTGCAGGATGACCGCAGATGGATCACACTCTGGAGACACTCATAAAAAGAGGACCGAAGGTGCAAACATTAGTGAAACTCTCAGGTAAAAGGACAGAGACTATTGAAACATTTGATCATAATGCAAATGAATCGTTGATCGTCTCTTATGGAGGCGATTTTTTTTATTTATAGACTTGTATCCTGATTGTATTATTTGGTTGAAAAAACATATACCTATAAAGGAGGAATATTTGTATGAGCGCATTAGAAATTGCGAATAGTTTACCTATGTGGATCGCCTGTGGACTTGCGGTAGCAGTTGTTATCATTCAGGCATTACTTTTTGCCATCAAGGCTTATGGGGCAGGAAAAAAAGTTGGTTTAACAGAAAAACAGATGAAAAAGGCAATGAAGAGTTCTGCCATCACATCCATTGGACCCTCCATCGTTATCTTAAGCGGTATGTTATCCTTATTAATTACAGTTGGGGCTCCTGTAGCCTGGATGCGTCTTTCCATGATTGGTTCTGTTATGTTTGAATCTTTGGCAGCCGGTATTGGTACCAACGTTGTCGGTGTTCAGTTAGGTGTTGATGAATTAACCCATCAGGCTCTTGCTATGGCTGTATGGACCATGGTTCTTTGTTCCATTGGCTGGGTTATTTTTGCAACATTTTCCGCAAACCGTATGGATAAAATTCAGAATAAATTGGGTGGTGGCGATGCACAGAAATTAATCAGTATTTCTGTAGCTGCGGTTATCGGTGTATTTGCAGCCATGTGTGCACAGCATCTGGTTAAAATTCTTCAGTTTAATCCAGAAACAAAAGCTTTCGCAGGCGTTGGATTTAGTAAACATGCCTTCGCATGTGTTCTTGGTGGCGTGATCATGGGTATCATGATGCAGGTTTCCAAGAAAATACCAGCTTTAAAAGAATGGAACCTGACAATCTCAATCCTCGCAGCAATGATCATTGCAGCTGTTATCTAAAGGAGTACAATTATGGGAAATAATAAAGATTTTTTCGATAAAGAATATATGCCACAAATGAATCGTATCGGTAAGATTACCGGTGCCCTTGGTGTTATCATCGCATTTGCACCAGCTTTAGTATTAGCTGTTGTTTATGGAATCCTTCCAAAACCAGCCGCATTGGCAACTGCTTTCGTTGCTGGTGCATCATCCTTCGGTGTTCTTTGGTTTGTAGAACCAATTTCTTACTTCTCCGTATTGGGACCTGTTGGTACTTATATGGCTTTCTTATCCGGTAATATTTCCAATATGCGTGTTCCTTGTGCTTCCATGGCTCAGATTTCTGCAGAAGTAGAACCAGGTAGCGAACAGGGTTCCATCATCGCAACCATCGGTATGGCAGTTTCCATCATCATCAATGTTTCCGTTCTTACTATTGGTGTTATTCTTGGTAGTTCCATCCTTGCAAAATTACCAGAATCTATCACATCTGCTTTAGGATACCTTTTACCAGCATTATTCGGCGCTTTATTAGTACAGTTCGGTATCAATAAAAAAGTACATGCATTGGGAATCCTTATTTTTGCTTTCCTCATCAACGTTGGTTTAAATTTTGGCGTTTTTGCATGGCTTCCTGGTGCAAGCAATTACCTTGGTATCCTTACCAGTGTATTCTTATCCATCGTGGTAATGATTTTAACTTACAACGCTCAGCAGAAAAAATCAGAATAATAATATAATCATAAAATCAGGTGATATCAATGATCAAACAAGAGATATATGATGAAGTGCAGGGATTACAATCCTTGTTACAATCATCTTGTCGACAGCTTTGGAAGAATCCAGAGCTTGGAGGAAATGAAAAGAAATCCTCCGCATATTGTCGTAAAGTTTTAGAAAAAGAGGGCTTTACCATCGTAAATAGTAAGGAAATGCCTTACGCTTTCTATGCAGAATACGGAAATGGTTCTCCTGTCATTGCCGTGCTTGGTGAATACGATGCCTTACCAGGCTTTTCCCAGACTACAAGTACAGTCAAAGAATCCATCACAGAAGGAGCGCCTGGTCATGCCTGTGGTCATAATCTTTTAGGTTCCGCTGCCATGGTGGGAGCCATTGCCATCAAACGATATTTGGAACAGTCTAAAACAACAGGTACTGTTCGTTTTTATGGATGCCCGGAAGAAGAGCTCTTGTGCGGCAAAGTCAAAATGATTGCAGAAGGTATGTTTGATGGATGTGACGTAGGATTAAGCTGGCACCCAATGGATGCCAATCTTTCTCATGCATCTGCTTATCTGGCAAATGCATCCGTAAAATTCTACTTCCATGGGGTTACAAGTCATGCAGCGTTTGCCCCAGAGAGAGGTCGAAGCGCTCTTGATGCTGTGGAACTTACCAGCGTTGGATGTAATTATCTTAGAGAGCATGTGGTTGACCGCACCAGAATCCATTACACCACAGACAGCGGTGGTTTTGCCCCAAATATCGTGCCAGATAAGGCAAGTGCCTGGTATTTTGTGCGTGCACCACACATCAGTGATGTAAAAGATACCTTAAAACGAGTAGAGCGCGTTGCACAAGGTGCAGCCATGATGACAGATACCACTGTGGATATTGAAGAAGGCTATGGCTGTTGCGAATTCTTGGAAAACAATGCATTTGCAGAGCTCAGCTATCTCAATATGATTGAAGCAGACGGTCCAAAATATACCCAAAAAGAATTAGATTTCGCAAAAGAATTACAAGCAAGCGTAGCTCCAGCCATTGTAAGTGGAATGCAGTCCACTTACAACAGTAATCATCCAAATATGTTCATGGGTGTCGGTTCCTTAGAATTATCAAAGAAATGTACCATGAGTGCATCTTCTGATACCGGCGATGTAAGCTTTATCATGCCAACTGGTTTATTTACCACTGCATGTTGGCCAATTGGATGTTCTCCTCATACCTGGCAGACTGCTTCTTGTGCAGGTACTACCATCGGAGAAAAAGGTGCCCTTTATGCAGCAAAAATCATTGCTGGAACTGCTTACGATCTTTTGAACAAGCCAGAATATTTACAGAAGATCAAAAAAGAATTCGATGAACGTACCAATCCAGATTATGCTCCAATGGTAGCAAGTAAAAAGGAGTAAAGATATGAGTTATTCTTATTACGAAGAGGCCAAAGAACTTCAAGAGCAGTTAACTTCATGGCGAAGAGAGCTTCATCAGATTCCAGAGCTTGGTCTACATTTACCTAAAACAATGGATTATCTTTGTAAAGAACTGGATCAGATGAATGTCAGCTATGACAGAATGGATGATATCTCCTGTATTTTCGTTACCATCGGTAGTGGAAGTCCTTGCATCTTACTTCGTGGCGATATGGATGCTTTGCCAATCAAAGAAGAATCTGGAGAAGGTTTTTCATCCACCAATGGTTGTATGCATGCATGTGGTCATGACCTTCATGCAGCTACCATGTTAGGACTTACTAACATGATGAAAAAACACGAAAAAGAACTGAAAGGTACCGTAAAGATTTTATTCCAGTCCGCAGAAGAAACCTTTGAAGGGGCCTATGCTGCCATCAAAAAAGGTGTTCTTGAAAATCCAAAAGTAGATGCTGCATTTGCCATGCATGTTTTTGCAGAACCGGATGAAGGAATACTCCTTTTCGGACCAAAACCGATGGCCTCCGTATTTGGTTTCAAAATCATCATAACAGGTCATGGCGGACATGGTTCCCAGCCAGAAAAATGTATCGATCCAATCAATGCAGGAGTTCAGGTTTATATGGCTTTACAGGCTTTGATTTCCAGAGAGTGTCCCCCAACCAAGGAAGCAGCCTTAACCATCGGCCATTTTGAAGCAGGATCTGTTCCAAATGCCATTCCTTCCGAAGCCATATTAGAAGGAACTTTACGTACCTTTGAACCAGAAGTTCGAGAATTGCTTATGCGAAGAATCAAAGAAATTGTTCCAGCAGTAGCATCCGCATATCGTTGTAAATGTGAAGTAATTACTTTAAGTGATGTACCATGCTTAAACTGTGATGAAACTTTTTTAAATGATGCTTTAGAAAGTGCCAAAAAATCTGGTGCCATAGAAGATATGGAAAACGGACTTCATCTCATCGGCTCGGAAGATTTTGCCTTTTATTCCGAACAGGTTCCTTCCTGTTACTTTGTTATGGGTGCAGGTGTGAAAAACAAAGAGGAACGTGTTGGACAACATAACCCTAAAATTCGATTTGAAGAAACCTCCATGGTCAGAAATCTGGCAGTATATATGCAGGTTGCCATGGACTATCTTGAAAAATAAAACATAGAGAAAATAGTAATTTGACGTGGTTTAAGAAGAGCTGTCGCATGATTGCGGTGGCTCTTTTGCGTGAATACAGACTTTATATTTGAGATGAAGTTTTTTTAAAAATATGGTATGATGAAGAAGCATCTATTTTAAAATAAAACCAAGAGAAAAGGTGAAATAATGAACAATTTTACAACATTTCCAGAATATGAATATAAACGTCCCGATATGGACGCATTAAACGAATTAATCCATACAGCAACTACAGATATAGAGAAAGCCTCTTCCTCCAAGGAAGCCTTGGATATCCTCAACAAGATTCATGATGCCTGGTCTCATCTTGACACCATTAAAAATATTTGTGAAATCCGCAACACTTTAGATACCAGAGATGCATTTTATGAAGAGGAGATGAATTATCTTTATGAAAGCATTCCTCTGGCTGAGATCTCTCTTCAGGAATTTCAGAAGAATGTCCTTAAAAGTCCATTTCTTCCGGCCTTAAAGGATGCATATGGTTATCTTTATTTTGAACGCATGGAAAAATTGATGAAGCTTGTCAATGAAGCAAATGTGGAAAATACGGTAGAAGAGAATAAACTGGTTCAGAAATATCATCGTGCCGCTGCCAGTCCAGTGACGGATTTCCATGGAGAAAGTCTAAATTTCTATGGATTATTAAAGAAGATGCAAGATCCAGACCGAGATATCCGAAAGGAAGCTTTGGCAGCCTGGTCCAATATGTATGAATCCATTTCCGATGAGCTTAACGATATCTACAGCAAACTTATTGAAAACCGTATTCGTCAGGCAGAGGTTCTTGGATTTAAAGATTATACAGAGATGATGTATCTTACCATGGAGCGATTTGATTATGACCGCAATGATGTAGCTTCTTACAGAGAGAAAATTCGTAGCTACATCGTTCCTCTGGTATCAGATATTTTCAAAGAACAGCAGCAAGCCCTTAAAATTGATCATCTTTACTATTATGATGAGAGCCTGACCAGTTTAGAAGGTAATGCAACACCACATGGTACCACGGAAGAATTATTGAACTTTGCCCAGAAAATGTACCGTGAATTATCTCCAAAAACCGGAAAATTCTTTGATTTTTGTAGAGAACACGAGTTATTTGATCTGGAAACCAGACCTGGAAAGCAGCAGGGTGGATATTGTACTGTATTAGCTGATATGAAAGCACCTTTCATCTTTTCTAACTTCAACGGAACCTCCGCAGATATCGATGTTTTAACCCACGAAGCCGGACATGCTTTTGAAGTTTTTACCGCTTTGCGTGAAAATGTACCTGTAGAGCTTGCCTTCTCCACTTCAGAAGTGGCAGAAATCCACTCCATGTCCATGGAATATCTGACTTACCCTTGGATGGAGCTTTTCTTTGGAGAAAAAGCAGACCAGTATCGTAAAGATCATCTTCGTGATGCCCTAAAGGTAATCCCATATATGGCTTGTGTCGATGAATTCCAGCATGTGGTTTATGAAAAACATATGACCGATTCCAAAGAGCGCTATGCTTTATGGCATTCTTTGGAAGAAAAATATCTTCCTTGGAGAGATTATGGGGAAAATGATTTCCTCGCAAAAGGAGGATTCTGGATGCAAAAACAGCATATTTTCATGTGTCCATTCTATTATATCGATTATTCTTTAGCTTCCATGGGTGCTTTTGAATATTATCTGAAGTCTTTGGATAACCGTGAACAGGCATGGAAAGAATATTACGGTTTATGCTGTGCAGGCGGTAGCAAAGGCTATAAAGAACTGTTAAAAGTCGGACATCTTTCCGATCCATTTGCAGAAGATACCGTGAAAAATATCATGGAAGAATTAAAAAAATTAATTTAAATATTACATCTAAAAACGGGTTGTCGTATTAAAATGGCAACCCGTTTTAATTATTTGTATTCTTTTATAATCTGCACAGAATCCCTAACCACCAAATGTGGCTCCACAAAATATCGCATCGGATTCTTTGCTTTTTCCTTAAGGATTGCATCCAAAACCAGGGTACATTTCTCTGATTGGGCAACCACAGCCATTCCGGCAGATGTAAAATCCATGTGGTATCGTTTCAGCAGAAGAGAAGACGACTACTGTATCGAATGCTCTAAAGATGGCATCAATTACAGTCAGATGAGGGTTTGTCATATGTGGAAAGCAGCAGATGAAATTCAGTTTGGTATCTATGCATGCAGTCCAGAAGAATCTTCTTTTAAAGCAACATTTACCAATATGGAAATCACAGAATGTAAATGGCTGGCTCATGATGGTCAGGCACCAGACGAAGAGTAAGAAGATTATTCCATACAATGGAATTTCAATTGATGATCTTGAAAAAACAGTCCAGGATATCGAAGAGAAAGTAGGCAAATAGCTGAAAAACTTGTGTATATATATCTCCAGTGGTATAATTATAGTAATAAAAATATGATTGGAGAGTATTATGGATTATCTGTCACATAACATCGGTGTGAACTTAAAAAGGATTCGAAAAGCAAGAGGATTTAGTCTTGACATGGTTGCAGAACAAACCGGTGTCAGCAAAAGTATGCTTGCCCAGATTGAAAAAAAGACCGCCAATCCTTCTATCGGTGTGCTAGGGAAAATTATCAGTGGACTACGCATTGATTTCGATGATTTGATCCGTATGCCTCCGGCAGAATCTTACCTTGTGGAAATCGATAAATTAGAAGCAACAAAAGAAGTGGAAGGGCAGTACCGTGTATGGACCTGTATTCCAATCTCAGAAAATGATATTTTCGAGATCTATCAGATTGAAATCGAAGCAGGTCAGGAATATAGCACAACTTCTCACGGGGAGAAAACCAAAGAATATCTTATGGTCACTAAAGGGGAAGTTACTGTATGCATCAACGAAAAAACATATCTCGTGAAAGAGGATCAGGTCTTTCGTTTTGATAGTGATCAGGATCATACTTATCGAAACAATACACAAGGAACCGTATCTTTTTATGTTGTATTCCTTGAAGTTTAAAAGAAAAATATCCAGAATTATTTTTAAAACCAGAAGTTTTCTCCCATTCTTCTGGTTTTTTTATTCCATTATTATGTGCAATATATTAAACATAAATTATTATTATCTAAGTAATATACAATATAATAAACACTAAAATAAGTAAACTAACGTTAAATGTTAATTATATTTGATTTAAAAGGCATTATATATAATATTTTAATGATTTAAAATTATTTATTGACAATATAATGGATAAATGATAGATTGTGAATGTGCAAGATATCAAACATGATTTTTGCACAAAAACATTTAATATGTGACAAAGGCGTCATGGAATTTTCAAGCAGGTGGACAATGGCTGAATGAAAATCCTATGGCGCCTTTTCTTTTTCAGGAGGGAAATTATGTTATTAAAAGACACAAAGCTTACAAAAGAACAAATTAAAGAAAAAGTTAATACTTACATGATCGAAACATACGAACGTTTTGATTTCCTTGCAGAAACAGCAAAAGATATGTACATCTATGATGAAGAAGGTACTCCATATCTTGATTTCTATGCAGGTATTGCTGTAAACAGTGCTGGTAACTGTAATGAAAAAGTAGTTGCAGCCATCCAGGATCAGGCAAAAGATATTATTCATACATTTAACTATCCTTATACTATTCCACAGGCTTTACTTGCAGAAAAGATTTGTACAACAATTGGAATGGACAAAATCTTCTATCAGAACTCTGGTACAGAAGCCAATGAAGCAATGATCAAAATGGCAAGAAAATATGGTGTTGAAAAATATGGTCCAGAAAAATATAACATCGTAACTGCTAAGATGTCCTTCCATGGTCGTTCCTTCGGTTCCATGAGTGCAACTGGTCAGCCACATAATGCTTGTCAGATTGGTTTCGGTGCTATGACACCTGGTTTCTCCTATGCAGATTTCAATGATCTTGAATCCTTCAAAGCTGCTTGTACAGAAAATACAATCGCCATTATGATCGAACCAGTACAGGGTGAAGGTGGCGTAAATCCAGCAACTCAGGAATTCATGAAAGGTCTCCGCGAATTCTGTGACGAAAAAGGAATGCTCCTTCTTTTAGATGAAGTACAGACTGGCTGGTGCAGAACTGGTGCTGTGATGTCTTACATGAACTACGGCATCAAACCAGATATCGTTTCCATGGCAAAAGCAATGGGCGGCGGAATGCCAATCGGTGCGATTTGTGCTACAGAAGAAGTTGCCAAAGCATTTTCTATGGGATCCCACGGTACAACATATGGTGGACATCCAGTTTCCTGTGCTGCATCTCTTGCACAGATTACAGAGCTTCTTGACAGAGACCTTGCTGGCAATGCAAAAGAAATGGGTGCTTACTTTATGGAACAGCTTGAAACACTCCCATGTGTAAAAGAAGTTCGTGGCCAGGGCTTATTAGTTGGTGTTGAATTCGAAGATTCCATCAAAGCGATTGATGTAAAACATAAATGTCTTGATAAAAAACTCTTAATCACTGCCATCGGCGCAAGCACAATCCGTATGGTACCACCACTGATTCTCACAAAAGAAGATGTAGACAAAGCAGTTGCTATCATCCGTGAATCCGTGACAGAGTTAATGTAATTTTTAAAATACAATAAAAGAGTAGTAAATGGTTCAAAGGGGAGTCATATTTTGGAAGACAAAATAAGACTCCCCTTTCCCAATGTTTCAGATAGAAAGGAGTTTATATGGATCATCTTGTTATTACAATTGGATGTGAGT
Source organism: Eubacteriales bacterium (assembly GCA_030531555.1). Classification (GTDB taxonomy): domain Bacteria; phylum Bacillota; class Clostridia; order Lachnospirales; family Lachnospiraceae; genus Anaerobutyricum. Next base: position 30,872 of record JAUNNI010000007.1, read on the forward strand.
ATGGTGCCAAAGGAAATGCTATTGGCAGAAAAGTTGCAAATGATCTTGGAATTAAATTCTATGATCGTGAATTAGTCGATGAAGTTATCAATGAAGTTGGTGTTCCAAAAGATATTATGGAAAAAGTAGAATCTGGTGTTACCATCGCCGGAAAAGGTGCAGAAGGTCAGGAAAAACGTGGATCTTTCTCCAAATACGCGAACCTTACAGAACGTGCCGTTCATGTTCAGCATAAAATTGTAAATAAGCTGGCTGCAAAAGATTCCTGTGTCATCATTGGTCGTTCCGCCGATTACATTTTAAAAGATGAAGACAATGTTCTTCGTGTGTTTATCTATGCGCCAGATGATATTCGCCTGGCAAATGTCATGAAAGGACATAATTTAAACGAAGAAGATGCGGCTTTATTAATCCGAGAAAAAGATAAACGTTATCATCAGAGACATTTGGCCCTTACCGGAAGCAATCGAGGCGATCGACATAATCGCGACCTCTTAATTGATAGTAGTCTTCTTGGAATTGAAGGAACTGCAAAAATGATCGAAGACATCAGTAAAACTATCATGGGAAAGGAGAAATAATATGAATAATCAGAAAAAATCAGATTTCGATAAAGTCTTTAGTTCATGGGATATTCTTGTGATTGCATTTGGTGCCATGATCGGATGGGGCTGGGTAGTTTCCTCCGGTGGATGGATTGAAAAAGGTGGTGTTCTTGGTGCTGCTCTCGGTTTCGTGATCGGTGGTATCATGATCTTCTTCATCGGTTTAACTTATGCAGAGCTTACCGCAGCAATGCCACAGTGTGGTGGAGAGCATGTATTTAGTCATAGAGCCATGGGTTCCACTGGTTCCTTTATCTGTACATGGGCCATCATTCTTGGCTATGTCAGCGTTGCTTGTTTTGAGGCTTGTGCCTTCCCAACAATTATCACTTATTTATGGCCTGGTTTCTTAAAAGGCTATCTTTACTCTGTTGCAGGATTCGATATCTATGCGTCCTGGTTACTTGTAGCAATCATTATTGCAGCACTTATTACCGGTATTAACATTATCGGTGCAAAAACAGCTGCAATCTTACAGACCATCCTTACTGTAATTATTGGAGGTGCAGGTATCCTTCTGATTGTTGCATCTGTGATCAATGGTGATGTTGCAAACTTAGAAGGTCAGATGTTCATGGGAGAATCCACAGGATCCATGTTTAAAGCCATCTTAGGCGTTGCCGCTGTTACACCATTCTATTTCATTGGTTTTGACGTTATCCCACAGGCAGCGGAAGAAATCAATGTACCTTTGAAAAAAATCGGTAAAATGTTAATTCTTTCTGTAGTTTTAGCAGTCGTATTCTACGCATTTGTTATCATTGCAGTAGGTTATGTAATGAATCCGGAAGCAATTGCAGCTTCTCAGGCAGGCACTGGTCTTGTTACAGCAGATGCTATGGCAGCTGCTTTTGGTACTCCAATTATGGCAAAAGTTATTATCGTCGGTGGTATGTGTGGTATCATCACATCCTGGAACTCCTTTATGATTGGTGGATCCAGAGCGATGTACTCTATGGCTGAATCTTACATGATTCCTAAATTCTTTGCGAAACTTCATCCAAAGTCAAAAACTCCTATCAACTCTTTAGTTCTCATCGGTGTTTTAACAATGCTTGCTCCATTTGCTGGTAGAAAAATGCTTGTTTGGATCTCTGATGCTGGTAACTTTGGTTGCTGTCTTGCATACTGTATGGTATCTCTTTCCTTCTTAATTCTTCGTAAGAAAGAGCCTGATATGGAAAGACCTTACAAGGTTGGCCCTTATAAATTCGTTGGTTTTATGGCCGTAGCAATGTCTGGTTTCATGGTAGTTATGTACTGTATCCCAGGTTCTGCAGCTGGTCTTGTAATACAGGAATGGCTCATGGTTGGTGCATGGAGTTTACTCGGTGTTGTATTCTATGCCATCTGTAAGAGCAAATATAAAGAAAAATTCGGTTTACTTGTTGAAATTATCTCTGATGAAGATGCTGCAAGCCTTATGCCAGAAGCAGACGATGAAGAACTTGATCAGGTTATCGATGCAGCCATCGAACGTGTTTTAACAAAATACGCTGCATAAATGATATTACTTCACAGCTAGTGTAATGTTGATTATGTAATACATTACACTACTGTGTATTACAAATAAAAATTATGTGTTACAAAGAATACAATGTATTACATTTTAACAATAATATGATTTATTATTAATCACTGAAATATAACATGAATCTTGATAGAAGGGTAGGAGGACAATAAGATGAAGGCATTTTCATTTTCTGTTCCACAGAATATCGTAATCGGAAGAGGAAGCATGGAACAGCTTCCTGAAATCGCAAAAAAATTAGATGGCAGCCATGCCATGATCATCTCTGACCCAGGCTTAGAAGGCTTAGGTCTCGTGAAAAAAACAGCAGATTATCTTGTGGAGGCAGGATTGACTGTCGATACATTTACAGAAGTAGAAGCAAACCCATCCGTAACTACTGTAGAAAAAGCAACCGAAAAATTCAAAGAATCCGGAGCAAACTTCCTGGTAGCTTTAGGTGGCGGATCTCCAATGGATGTAGCAAAAGCTGTAGGTGTTGTTGCAAAATATGGCGGATGTATTACGGAGTACGAAGGTGCACATAAAGTTCCTGGGAAGATTATTCCTCTGATTGCTTTACCAACCACTGCCGGAACTGGTTCTGAAGTTACCGCATTCTCCGTAATTACGGATCATAGCCGTGACTACAAGCTGACCGTTTTTAGTTATGAGTTATTACCAACTTATGCCATCTTAGATGCAGATCTCATCATGACAGCCCCTGCATCTGTAGCAGCAGCTTGTGGTATTGATGCATTTATTCATGCAGAAGAAGCATATATTTCTACCGATGCCTCTCCTTTCTCTGATGCCATGGCAGAAAAAGCCATGGAATTAATCGGAAGCCATCTTCGTCGTTTTGTAGCAAACCGTAAAGATACAGAAGCGGCAGAAGCCATGATGGTTGGATCCCTTTTCGCAGGAATCGCCTTCTCCTTTGCTCGTCTTGGAAATGTTCATGCCATGAGTCATCCGGTAAGTGCATACTTCAATGTACCTCATGGAGTAGCAAATGCGGTACTTCTTCCTATCATTGCAGAATATAATGCTTTAGCAGATCACGGAAGATATCTGAAAATTTACAATTATATCAGCAAAATTCCGGCATTCGAAGATGAATTTGAGCCAATGATGTTGGTAGATGCCATCAAAGAATTAAGCGATGATATTGGTATTCCTGAAAACCTTACCATTGCGATTAATCAGGCAAGCCGTAAAGGGGAAATCACAGTAGAAGAGATTGAAAGCAAGATTGAAGCCATGGCCATTGATGCCATGAAGAGCGGAAATATTGCAGTAAATCCAAGATCTTCCCGTCAGTGCGATATTGAAATGCTTTATCGCAAAGCTTTATAAGTGATAACAATTTGTTTTTATAGAAGGAGTGATAGATATGTTAAGAGAAGCATTACCAAAAATTATTACGGAAACTGTTCCTGGACCAAAATCCCAGGCATTGATTGACCGTAGAGCCGACGCCACTGCAAAAGCAGTTGGATGTGCTTATCCGGTAGCCATCGCAAGAGGCGAAGGTGCCATGATCGAGGACTTAGATGGAAACTATTTCCTTGACTGGATTGGCGGTGTTGGTGTATTAAATGTTGGTTATAGCCAGCCGGAAATCGTAGCAGCTGTAAAAGAACAGGCTGAAAAATATTTCCATGGAATGTTCAATATCGTAACACACGAAGGATATGTTGCTTTGGCAGAAAAGCTCAATTCCATCGTACCAGTTCGCGGTGAGAAAAAACGTACCATGTTTGCAAACAGTGGTGCAGAAGCCGATGAAAATGCAGTAAAAATTGCAAGAGGCTATACAAAAAGACCAAATGTCATTGTATTCTCCGGTGCTTTCCATGGCCGTACTGTTTTAACCATGACTATGACTTCCAAAAAAGCATATGCCAAAGACATGGGACCACTTGCCAATGGTGTATTCCGTGCAAGATTCCCTTACCTTTATAGAAAACCAGAAGGTATGCCAGAAGAAGCAGCGATTCAGTATTATGTAGATTCCATCTACGATGTATTCGAAGAATGCGCTTCTGCAGACACTATCGCAGCTATTGTTGTGGAACCATTACAGGGTGAAGGTGGATTTATTCCAGCTCCAATCGAATGGGTAAAAGCAGTTCGTAAAATCTGTGATGAACACGGTATTTTACTGGTTGCTGATGAAGTACAGTCTGGTTTCTGCCGTACCGGTAGAATGTTTGCTTCAGAATACTGGAAAGAAGCAGGTTGCGAGCCTGATATTCTTGCAACAGCGAAATCCATTGCAGCTGGTATGCCTTTAAGTGCAGTCATTACTCGTGAAGAAATCATGAATGAAGTACCAGCAGGAACCATCGGTGGTACTTACTGTGGAAATGCCGTTTCCTGTGCTGCTTCTTTAAAAACCATTGAAATTATGGAAAAAGAAAAATTAGCAGACAGATCCCTGGAAATCGGCAAAAAAGTAACCGCTCGTTACGAAGCAATGAAAGAAAAATATGATGTAATCGGTGATGTTCGTGGACTTGGTGCCATGATCGGTTTAGAATTTGTTACTGACAAAGAAAGCAAAACTCCAAACGCTCCACTTGTAAAAGCATTAGTACAGGAATGTGCACAGAATGGACTTCTTGTAGAGAGCGCAGGAATCTATGGCAATGTTATCCGTTTCTTATGCCCATTGGTAGTAACCGATGAACAGCTGGAAGCTGGCTTAGATATCATGGAAAATGCCATTGTTAAATTAATTTAGGAATCAACTGATTCAACATAAGACATAGGACATGAGATATCCCAGAATCTTTGGACGGAATTCTGGGATATCTCTATATCCAAATGAAGAAAGAAGAGTATAATAGAAATAGAAATCACGTTATATTAAAAAATGATAATATAATTTCATCATTTTTAAGGAGGAATATTATGCAGGAATTAATGATTAAACCAACCATTCATCGTATTGCAACTGCCAAAGCATTTGCGGAAGAATTTAAAATCGGAGAAGGCGATTTAGTGCTTACCAACCAGTATATTTATGAACCATTTTTTGGCGATCTTGATTTGAAATGTGATGTCATTTTCCAGGAAAAATACGGCAGCGGAGAACCATCTGATGATATGGCAGAAGCAATTTATAAAGATATCAAAGGAGAACCAAAACGTATTATTGCTATCGGTGGTGGAACAATCATTGACATTGCCAAATTATTTGCTCTTGAGACAGTATCTCCAATTCTTGATCTTTACGACGGTATCATCCCAGCCGTAAAGAATAAAGAGCTTGTTCTTGTACCAACCACATGTGGAACAGGAAGTGAAGTGACAAACATTGCTATTCTTGCCCTCAACAGCCGTGGAACAAAAAAAGGTCTTGCTACAGACGCCATGTATGCTGATAGTGCAGTATTGATTCCAGAATTATTACAGTCCCTTCCATTTTCTGTATTTGCCACAAGCTCCATCGATGCATTGGTACATGCAGTAGAATCCAGCCTTTCTCCAAAGGCAAATGAGACAACAAGAATGTTTGGTTACAAAGCCATCGAAATGATCTTAAAAGGTTATAAAGAAATCGAAGCAAAGGGACCAGAAGCAAGAATTCCATTGTTAGAACAGTTCCTTGTGGCATCTAACTACGCAGGTATCGCATTTGGTAATGCAGGTTGTGCCGCAGTTCACGCACTCAGTTATCCTTTAGGTGCTGCTTATCATGTAGCACACGGTGAATCCAACTATGCCATGTTCACTGGTGTTATGAAGAATTATATGGAAATCAAGCAGGATGGAGAGATCGCAGTTCTCAATGAATTCATTGCTAAAATCTTAGGATGTGACGTAGAAAATGTTTACGAATCTTTGGAAGATCTCCTTAATCTTTTAATTCAGAAAAAACCTCTTCATGAATATGGAATGAAGGAAGAAGAGATTGAGTTGTTCACAGATTCTGTTATTGAAAATCAGCAGAGATTGCTTAACAACAACTTTGTATTCTTAGATCGTGATCGTATTCTTAAGATTTATCGTGAATTATACTAGGTCATTTATAATCATCTAGCAAATATATCATAAAAGGCGTTCCACAGATTGTGGAGCGTCTTTTTATATCTATATCTATTATTTTGGAAGAGTAATATGTTTTACTTCGTAAAATAACAGTTTTGCGAAGTAAATATAGACTTTGTGAGAGTAGTATGCTATAATTTCATTATATCTATAATCTTAATATATTGAGGTAAGGAAAATGTCCCGAGATTCTTATAATGAAAAAAACCAACATTACATCGATCTTTTGAATGAGTTATTGAAAGTTATGCCAAGATATCTTCGCGATTATATTTATGATATTGAATCTGATATGCTGCCAAGCTCCCGCTATGTTTACGTTTGTGATCTTAAAATGTTCTTTGATTTTCTTGTGGAGCAAAATCCTATGATACATTGCTATCAGGATATCTCCCTTGATTTTCTAAATCAATTGACCATACAGGATTTTAATGAATTCCTTCATTCCATTCGAGGCACCGACAATGAACGTTATGTATCCAGAAAGGTTTCCTCCATCCGTAAGTTCTTTGATTATTTAATTTCTTATCGATATATAACCAATAAAGATGCTTACGCCATGAAGAATCCAAAAATTCGCAAGGATCACCAGATCACTTATATGGATACCGATGAGATTCAGAATTTCCTCGCAAATGTGGATGCTGGCTTTTCTTTGTGCGGCAAACAAAAGAAACATCATGATCGTACCAGAACCAGAGATTTGGCCATGCTTTCCTTGATGCTTGGAACAGGCATCCGTGTATCGGAATGTACCGGACTTGATCTTGATGATGTGGATCTGGAGCGTCGTTCCATTCATATTATTCGTAAAGGAAAAAAAGAGTCAGATATCTATTTCTCTGAAACAGTAAAAACTTATCTGGAACCATACATTATGCAAAGAAAGCTTATGGAGGATGTGGCAGATAAAGATGCCAATGCCTTATTTATTTCCAGCAAAAAAACACGAATCACACCACGTGCTGTACAAAATCTAGTGAAAAAATACGCATCACCAGACGTGGTTGGCACCAAAAAAATCACCCCTCACAAGCTAAGATCCAGCTACGGAACAGCTCTTTATGAGGCTACCGGTGATATCTCCATTGTTGCAGATGTTCTCGGTCATGAATCCGTAGATACCACAAGAAAGTTCTATAGTCAGGTAACAGAACAAAGAAAACGAAGAGCCGGTGATGTGGATATCTTATTAAAAGAATAAATTGTTTGATAAGTATGTTAATTATTTAACTTCCTGTCCTATCCGATTTCCTGGTTATTTACCATCCTCATGCAAGCGGTATGTCTGTTTTTTGTTCATCGCAAGATAAATCCGGAATTACCAGTCCATCCATAATGGCACGGTACATTTTTGCTTTGGAGCCAGGATGCTCTCTATTTAACTGATTCACAATCTCTTTGGCGTATTCTCTTTTGGTAGAGCCATCCACTGGACAAGAAGATTTTACCACAGGAAGATCCATTTCCTTGACAAAGCCTTTTACGTCTCCTTCATACATATAAAGAAGGGGACGGATCAATGTGAGTCCGGAACGATCCCAATAAGTTACCGGTGAAAAAGTATGGAGACGTCCTTCAAATAAAAAGGACATCATCATGGTTTCAATAAGATCATCTTTATGATGGGCATAGGCTACTTTATTACAGCCAAGTTCTTTTACTTTATTGTTAAGTGCACCTTTTCGCATTTTGGCACAAAGAGAACATGGATTGCTTTCCTCACGGACATCAAATACTACTTGGGCAATCTGCGTTTCAATGACGTGATATTCTACTTTTAACTGCTGGCATAATTCTCTGATTTTCTCCAGATTTAGATTACCAAAACCCACATCTACTGTAACGGCAATGATTTCGAATTTCTTCGGATAAAATTTACGAAGATAAGATAAAGCATATAATAGAGTAAGACTATCTTTCCCTCCGGAAATACCAATGGCGATTTTATCGCCCTCCTCAATCATATGAAAATCTTCTATAGCTTTTCGTGTTCGACTTAATAATTGTTGTAATTTCATAGTAATGTTTGTTTTATTTCCTTTTTATTTTAATCTTTGCATTTGTTATTTATATAGATAACAAGCAAATCTTTGCATAATTATAATTCTTTTGCTATAATAAAGAAAGAATTCTTATGGCAATCAAACAAGTATAGAGATACGAATTGTAACAGAGAGGCTAAAAATGAAAAGAATCCTTCCTTATTTTTTATGTGTGATCACTTTATGTTTTTTCATACTGACTTCATACCAGATCTTAGAACATCGTTATATGAATTTAACTCCAGATCATATACAGCATTTTTTACAAGATGATTCAATCACACAAACCGTGTTTGATTATCTCAATCATTTCTGATTAAGAGATTGTTCTAGTAAATGATAATATTTCTCACGAAAGGCTTCTCTTTCTTCCGTAAGCTTTTCTATCTTCTTTTCATATTCATAACTGACTTGTTGTTTCGTCTCATAAACAGATTTTTCTATCTGAAGATCCATTTCTTTTTGATACTTCACTTCCATCACTTTTTTAGAATCTTCAAAGATTTCTTTCCATTTTCTCATATCTACTTCTAATTCTTTAAAAGCAATTTCTTTTGCCATGAGTTTTGCCTGCATCTCTTCTGCTTCTTGAGATTTTACTTTCAGTTCTTTCTTTACCTGTTTCAGTTCATTTTCCAGATTTTTTTGACTAGATGTGGTTAATTCCATCTTATCCTGAAGAGTATATAGCTGTTTTTGTGCCTTTCCTAAGGCATTGGTTCGCTCTGTCAGTAATTCTTCCTTACCAGCTAAGAGTTTTTCATAGCTGTCATCTTGGATCCTTTTGTTCTCTTCCAAGCTTTTTATTTTTTCTTCCAAATCATTGATTTTCATCAGATTATCCTGCTTGGATTGCAGAGCATCTGCCAATCGTTCTTCCATTTCTTTCTGTTTTTTCTGCAGATCCAGAATCACAGTGTCTTTGGAAGAAAGCTGCGCTTCAAACAAAGATTTTGCAATCTCCCTGGCACCCTGACTGTCCTCCAAAGCAGAAAGATACATACGATTTATGATATTGATCAATCCTTGAAATTTCTCAATTTCATCTTTTTTATCTGGAAGGGCTTCTTTCCCACCCTGCATCTCATAAGTAGAAATCAGCATGGCAAGTGTTTCTTGCTGATTCTTTCCATTCGTCGATGCAATTTCTTTTAACTTAGCAGCGGTCTCTTCTGTGATACGGAAGGATTTTGGCTGTGTCTGATTTTCTTTCATAATATCCCTCTTTCTACTTTCACTCTGTTTTACTCTATTGTAACAATTTGAAAGAATAAAGGCTAGAGTTACTTTGCATTCCTACAAAAATGCCCATTGATGTTTAGTAATTATAAACACAAAAAAATTAATTGCTAAACTAATAAGAATCGTATATAATAAGAAATCGAAAATAGTTTATCTATAAAATACATCATATTAAGGAGGAAGTCATGAAAAGAAATCTTTTCGCAATTTTATTTACTCTTGTTCTTGCGATCAGTATGGTTGCATGTGGCTCAAGTAGCACGAATTCCGTAGAATCTACAGAAAAAACAAAAACAGATTCTGGCATGATCATTATCAAGAACGCAAGTATAGAGCAGGTCGTAGACGACCCGGTGATGTCTAGTGCCATTATCATGAAAGATGGAAAAATCACCTATGTTGGCGATGATGACGGCGCTCTTGCCCAGGCAGATGGTAATGCAACGATCATCGATGCAGGCGGTAAAACAGTCATGCCAGCTATGACAGAAGCTCATATGCATTTTTCCACTGCCATTCAGGCCAAATATGAGATTGATATTGCAGATCTTACCAGTGTGGAGGATATGCAGGCGGTAATCAAAGACTTTATCGAAGAGAATCCGGACCTCGATGTTTATGCTGGTGCCGGATGGATGGTCAGTGTATTTGAGAATAACAGTCCAACTAAAGATATTCTTGATGAAGTATGTCCAGACAAGCCAATGGTATTGCAGGAAGCGGATGGTCATGCTTATTGGGCTAATTCCAGAGCTTTGGAAATGCTTGGAATTGATGCAGAATATGCCAAGGAATACAATGCACACTATAAAGAAAATGGTGGACGTATTGTTGTTGATGATAAAGGGGAACCAACAGGTCACCTGAAAGAAGCTGCCGGAAATCTGGTAGATAGCTTAAAACCAGTTTATACCGTAGATCAATGCAAGGAAGCTATCATCGACCAGCAGGAATGGCTTGCAAGTCTTGGATTTACTTCTGCTTTTGATGCCGGTATTTTGACCATGGGTGATGAAACTGCTGAAAACTACTGGACTGCTATGTCTGAACTGGCAAGGGAAGGTCAGCTTAAGATGCGTGTTCGTGGTTCTTTCTGGGTTCAGCCTTATGATTTTGATTCATTTGAAGAGTGTAAAGAATATATGGATGGCTGGCTGGAAAAAGCCAATAAACTCTGTGACACTGATTACTATCAGATTACAACCATAAAAATGATGTCCGATCAGGTATTGGAAGAAGGCACTGCCTATCTCTCTGAGGGAATGTATACAGAAGGTGTCCTGGAAAATGAAGACATCGAAAGTAACAATATCTGGGCCGGAAAAGCAGATATGATGGAAAAAGTCATGGAATATGCCGGAGAGAATGGTTTAAATCTTCATATTCACCAGATTGGCGATGCCTCCGCAACTTTTGCATTAAATCAATTGGAAAAAGCTGAGGCAAAATATCCAGAATTAAAGAAAGATCGTGTATGTTTTGCGCATTGTCAGTTTATCAATAAAGAAGATCAGGCCAGAATGAAGGCTCTTGGTGTTGCTGCCATTGTAGCTCCTTATTGGGCAGTAATCGATGATTATTATTGGGATGTTTATCTTCCATTAATGAATAGCAAAGAACAGTTAGATACTCAGTATCCTATGCAGAGCCTTGAAAAGATGGGCATCAATGTGGCATTCCACAGTGATTATGTGGTGACAAAACCAGATATGGGATGGCTCTTCTACAGTGCTCAAACTCGTGTCCTGCCACAGAAGATCTATGATTTGTGGTACGAAGATGACCCTGCCTACCATCGAAGTACAGATACTGCAGAATCTCAAGATCCAAAGGATAATGAGGAAAGCCAGTTGATTGGTGCATTGAAAGACTGGAATGAGGTTCTTGATCTTGGTCAGACCATTGAGGCTGCTACCATCAATGGTGCCAGAACCATTAATTTAGACGATGAGATCGGTAGCATTGAAGTCGGTAAGAAAGCAGATCTTATGATTTTAAATATGAATCTTCGTCAGTCTGCCCTGGAAGACCTTGAAAATGTAGCACCAGAAAAAACATTCTTTGAAGGAGAATTAGTCTACGAAAAATAATAAGATGTGATAAATCAAGAAGAAAGCTGGATTAGGTGATAAGATTCACCCGATCCAGCTTTTTTATTTTTAGGTAATTATTGTATTCACTCTTCTTCTGGATAGGTCATACCCCATTGTTTTCGAATGGTAGTCATCATATCCATAACATCTTTTGTATAATCCAGATGAATTACGGATGAATCCCCTTCGATGGCAGCTTCCATATCCATTGTTTCATATACTAAAGCATCCGCAGTGGAACCTTCTTCAAGTACTTCCTTATGACCATCTTCTGTGTAAGTAATTACCGCTTTTTCTCCTCTTGGATATTCATAAATCTCCACATATCCCTTATCATAGGCAAGAAGTCCTCGTTTTGGCTGTTTCGCATGGAGGGATAAGATTACTGTGGCCATCTCCTCTTCTTCATTCTTCAGTAGGATGGAAGCCTGTTCATCAACACCAGTCTCTGCCAATTTCACCTGAGAAAGAATCTCATTTGGACAGGAACTTAAGAAATAGCGAACGAAAGATAAGGCATATACGCCAATATCTAACATGGAACCACCAGCTAAATTACGATTAAAGAAACGATTGGTCATGTCATATTCTTTATAGCTACCAAAATTCATCTGTGCAAGGCAAAGCTTTCCTAAGTCACCCTGATCAATTTTTGCTTTCAATTTCTTATAAATTGGCATGTGGAAAATTGTCATCGCTTCCGCTAGGACTACATGATTCTTTTCTGCCAATTCTATTGCTTCCTCAAGTTCCTCACTATTTAATGTGATGGCCTTTTCACAAAGAACGTGTTTTCCAGCTGCAAGTGCTTTTCTTAAAAACGAAATGTGGGTATTATGAGGAGTGGAAATATAGATGATATCAACGTTCTCATCTTCAAATACCTGATCAATGGTATCATACACCTTTTCAATGCCATATTTTTCTGCAAATGCTACCGCTTTTTCATGGGTACGATTGGCCACAGAATACAGCTTTTGTCCTCTTTTTGCCATGGCAACAGCCAATTCATTTGCAATGACACCGCAACCTAAGGTTGCCCAATTATATTGTTTTTTCATATCATTTTCCTCTTTATAAAAAAGCAGAATTCTCAATTGGATTCAATATGAGAATTCTGCAATCTTGTTTATAAAAATTTTCTTTTAGAATTTGCCAGATTTTCCACCGTGCATACTGCCAGAAGAACTTACATGAGCACCGGAACCACTGCTACTGCTCTTTTCTGGCTTCTTGATACGGTTTACGGTTCTATACAGAAATACATCTCTGGAATTTGTGATTTGGTTTTCTGTTACATAATTTGCTGCACTAGCCTGCTTATGGACAGAAGTGTGTTGCGCTCTCTTTGCACTACTGGAGGAAAGAGCAGATACACAACCAAGAACAATTGAACCAAGCAAATAAAGGATTGACCTATTCTTTTTTGGCAGATGTCCGGTATCGTATGGTCTTCCCTTTCTTGCTTCTTTTACAAAGTCTTCACAAAGAGATCCATATTTACTAAAACCTTCATAATAATCACCGGAAGAGATGCTGCCAAGGAACTGATCTTCCATATATCCCAAGCCGGCAATTGTGAATGCTTCCATACCATAGCCTTTTGTACTAAAAGCATAATCACGTTCTTCCATGGAAATCAGGAACAAAATACCATCTTCTGAGTATCCACCTTTGTCATAGGCGTTATCTGCAAAATCCTGTGCATTACTTCCACCGATGGAAGGCACTGTCATTACAACGACATCCAAATCAGATTTCTCACTTACGCTTTCAAGTTCCTCACTCAGTTTACTTAATTCCACATCACTTAACAGACCTGCATCATCAATAACCTTTGGACTTGCTGATGAAGATGCATTCACAGGAAGGGCCCATACCATTGTCAAGAGCATAAGGAATAAGGCAAATACACGTAATCGTTTCATAATATGTCCTCCTTATAAAAATCTTGAAATGATATTGATAAAGATAAATAAAGCAACCGAAGCAACAGCAGCCGTTTTGCCGAAATTCTTCCAATAAAGAGAATTATCCACTGGAAGATTACCAACAAATTTTCCTGTCTGACCATTCATGGCAAAAAGATATTTTTCACCATTCCATGTGGTATTTAAAATCCATACTGGAAGTAAAGCATATTTCGCTTTACCATTCTGAATCTGAATGCGATTGTCTTCCACGATAATATTCTCATATCCAGTAACCGTTTTTCGAATATTTTCTTCCAGACTTCGTTTTATACGATGGTTGGCACGATCAATGCTATCTTCGGCTGTCACATCATATTTATCTGCAAGATAGCCTGCAAGATAAGCGGTTTCAAAATCAACAGCATCCTTATAATGGAATGGCTCAATGGATTCCATCAAATCATCTGGCATGGTACTGGAACCGTCCACAGGAATATTGGAAAATGTCATGGAGCCAGCACGGAAAAGCTTGAAGAAATTGGTCTCATGATAATCATATTTACTATCAGACCATACACGAGTTTTCTGCGCTTTATAATGAACTTCACCGTCAGCATGACCATCGAAAAGCCAAAATGGAACATACACACCCTTGATCTCATCAATATGATTCTGATCCGTGAATACTGGTGGAAGGAATGGTTTCCCTTTCAGGTGTTCCAGTAACTTTTTCTTTGCATCTGCTTTGTTTAATTTAAATGGGATAATCATATCTGGCTTTAATGTGCCAGATAACTTTCCTGTAAAGACGACCGGATTGTCACAATATGGACATTTGAGGGCAGCAGCCTTCTCATCAGCAATGATTTCGCCACCACATGCGTTACAGGAATAAACTTTCATTTTATCTTCTTCTGCAGCACCCCATTCTGTGCCGGCAGAGGTATCCCAAACTGGTTCATCCGAAGAAATGATGGACTGTGCTTCCAATTCACTGAGTTCATTGAAAACCTCAATAGCAAATTCGGTGTCACAGTATGGACATTTCACCTTCTGGCTGGCACTGTCGAACTCAACAGCGCCGCCACAGTTTGGACATTTATATTCTTTCATCTGTCCCATAGAAATCCCCCTAAAATATCACAATTTGTTTCTATTTCTTAAGAGAAGAGTTCTTTTAGAATTTTGTTCCACATTCTGGACAGAATTTTGGCATGGAAGAACCATCTGATTTCCATCCGCAGTTAGGACAGAATTTTGGACCTTCTGGTTTCTTTGCGCCACATTCAGAACAGAATTTACCTTCATTTACTGCGCCACAGCTACATGTCCAGGACTCTGCCTTTGCATTACCACAGTTTGTACAGAATTTGCCTGTGTTAACAGTACCACAGGAACATGTCCAGCCATTTGCTGGTGCAGGTGCTGCCTGAGGAGCTGGCTGTGCTGGCTGCTGGCTAAGAATACCACCTGCCATACCGGTAGCCATATTCATTCCCATGAATCCTGTCATAGCGCCACCCTGATTCTTCGCTGCTTCTACCATAGCTTCTGCATAGGCATCTTTAATGGCAGCATTTGCAAACTGATCATCTTTGAGCATTGCTTTCTTCTGATAAGTTTTGATGAGCTCTTCATCTTCTTTTGGAATGGAAATGCTATTTACATTGAAGGAAACTACTTCAATTCCTCGAAGCTCTGTCCATTTTTTGCTGAGTTTTTCATTGAGAAGATCTGCAATTTCTTCTGTGTGTGCTGGAATCGCACTGTAACGGATTCCTTCTTCTGCAAGCTTACCAAATACTGGGTTTAAAGCAGTAAGAAGCTCGGATTTTAATGTGGAATCGATTTCGGAACGATCGTATGTATTTGCTACATTACCACATACATTTGTATAGAATAACATTGGGTTTACGATACGGTATGTGAATTCACCATTACAACGAACAGAGATATCCATATCCATACCAATGTTACGATCAACAATACGGAAAGGAATTGGTGTAGGGGTTCCGTATTTATTTCCCATGATATGTTTTAAGTTGAAATAGTAGATTCTCTGATCTTTACCAGCTCCACCACCGAATTTAAAACGTTCCCATGTTTCTTTTGCAACTCCTTTTAAGCCTTTGAAGAAAGAACTTTCCATAATAGTAGGAGTTGTTCCAGTTCTATATTCATGACCGCCTGGCTCTGTACAGAAGTCGATTACTTTGCCATCTTCTACGATGATAACACACTGTCCTTCTGCAATTACAACTTTGGAACCATCTGTAATAACATTGTCTGTTCCTTTTTTGTTCACAGAACCTTTGCTATTCATCTGTCTTCCTTTGGCAACAAGAATATCAGTGCTTAAAGATTCACAAGCAAAGTATTCTTTCCATTGATCTGCTAATGTCTGATTAAATGCTCCTGCAAATGCTGTAATAAATCCCATATTGAATCTCCTTTCAAATTTACCAATGTACAACAACAGGGGTATTTGCCTCTATGTTATTAAAGATTTTGGATACGGCGGATTCTGGTGTATTCACACATCCATGGGAACCACTTCCATTATAGATGCTTCCACCATAGCTTCCCCTCCATGATGAATCATGAATACCAATCCCACGATCACCGATAAATGGCATCCAATAATTAACATAGCTGGCATAACCAGGTCCTCTTAAGACATGGTTTCTTTGTTTATAGAGGATATAATAAACCCCACTTGGGGTGCCTCGTCCTTTTGACACATCGCCAGTTACTACCGGAGTAGAGACGATACGTTTTCCTTTCTTGAAAAAGTCCATATGCTGTCTGGATAAATCAATGTCAACATATGTTTTTCCAATATCATTTTTCTTTCGACAAATGCCTTTGTGTTTGTATTCTGGTTCACGAGTTACAGATTTATGTTTTTTGATCAAATATAATAACTTTTTATACTCTTTATCCTCATTTAAAACCCAACCGTAAGTGCCACCAGATACTTCAACCATTCTTCCTGTCAATGACTTGAATTTACGTTTTTTGCCAAGAGTATCGTATTTCTTTCCCAGCTGTCTTAAAAAATCTCTGACCGCTGTTTTATCTAATACTGCCTCCTGTTTCTCATTAATACTAAGCCAGCCAGACAGACGGTCTGGTCCAACCTCTTCTTTTCGATCATCAAAATCATAGATAATATCGGTGGTCATATACTCATTTAGAGCATTGGATTCTTTTACCAGATTCTCATCATTACTATAGATTTTTGGATTGAGATAGCATCCATTTTTTTCAAGATCAAAAAACTCTTCTTTGGAAAGAATGGCCTTCTTTAAAGCAGGAAGGAAAACCTCTTGATCGATGGTTGTTCCATAAACTTCTGGAACTATGACGAATTTTTTCGCTTCTTTCTGATACTCATAGAAAGAATCCTTCGGTGCAACGATATTCTCTGCCTGGGCAAGTTGTAAGGCTGCCACTTTTGTGGAAAGAACATCATCATTTAAATTCAGATTCACATCTTTTTGATAATCTCTGGTCTGCCATAAGGAGGTGATGCAAAGATAATTTTTCTGTGATTTTAACAGATTCTCAATACTGCCATCCTCTAAAAGATCTAATCCCAAATCTTGAGCCGTAAGCGTTTCTGTCCGATTCTCTCTTTCTTTCAGATCAATTTTATAATGACCAATGGATTCTTTTACAATACTTTTCGTTTCTTCTACCGTTTTAAAAGAACAATCATGTCCCCAGATTATCGTACGATAGAAGAAGTGGGAAGAAAAATAATAACATGCACCACCATAGCCAAGGAGAGCTATCACAATCAAAGCCAGCAATAAATTGCGCAGCCAATGGGATTTTTTCTCCGGTGCATTTTGAAGAATCACATCTTTGTTCACATCATTGGAAGCGTCTTTGATCTCTGCTTCCTCTAGAGGAGGAAATGCAACTACAGCTGCTTCCTCTGCTTTTTCCTCTTCAGTTATCTCCTCCTCAGAATCATCCTTTTCTGTAATTTCTTCAGAGGAAGAATCCTCTCCTGATTCGACTTCTAAAGAAGTTTCTTCTGGAGGAATGTCAGAAGGATTTTCTGTTTCAAGAAGCTCTGCCGATGGAGCTGCTTCTTTTGAAACTTCTTCCAATGCGATCGTTTCTGTTGTTTGATTTAGAATATCATCGATTGCTTTTTTTCCGATGTTTGATTCTTCCTCAAATATTTTAAAATTTGTCGTATCCATCTTCACTTCAAGATCGGCAATCATTCGCTTGATCTCATCTAGTTTACTATTTCCGGAAGATGGCTGGTTATTTATCGTTTCTTTTTTTTCTGTACTCATAACTTTATACTATAGTTGTTCCTAATTTTGTTACACTATCAAATCTATTATATAAGATTACCGCCAGATTATCAACAAATGTTGTTATAATCTATTGGTGAAACGTTCTTGCAAATGATTTCATTTCCCTTGCATTTTCTAAAACAGCCTCTGTAATTTTTACCCCACCAAGCATTCTTGCCAGTTCTTCTACAGACTGCTCTTCTGAGAGCAGTGAAATATTAGAAATGGTGGACTTTTTGTCACTGGTTTTTTCAATCAGATAATGAGAATCCGCCATGGCTGCAATCTGTGGAAGGTGAGTGATGGCAATAACCTGATGCTCTCTTGCAATAGAATGCAGACGTTCTGATACCTTTTGTGCAGTTCTTCCACTGATACCAGTATCAATTTCATCGAAAATTAATGTTTCAATCTGTTCTTCGTCTGCCAATATGGATTTAATAGCCAACATGATTCTTGATAGCTCACCACCAGATGCTATTTCATGAAGCGGTCCCAGTGGAAGACCTGGATTTGTGGAAATCATAAAGCAAACGGAATCAATTCCATCTGCGCCCGCTTCCTCTTTTCTGGAAATCGCAATCTCAAATTGAACATCGATAAAATTCAGATCCAAGAGAGCTGTTTTTATCTGTTTCGCCAATGGCAAGGCTGCTTTTTCGCGTAAAACATGAAGTTTTTCACATTGTATATCCAGTTTCTTTTTAATATTCCTTTGTTTATCCTTTAACCCTTCTAAATACTCTTCATAATTGGTAAGTTTTTCAAAGCTAGCGACTGATTTTGTTAAATAATCTTGAATTGCTTCAATACTGCCACCATATTTTGCTTTCAGATGGTTAATCTGATTAAGACGTTCCTCTATTTCACGGAAACTTTCTTCATCAAATTCCATGGAGCCCATGTAGTAAGAAAGCTCACGATTAAAATCATTGATAAGGGCATCTATGGTTGCAATCTGTTCTGTCAGACTTTCTAAATTCGTATCATATGCGCCCGCTTCCTGAATCATGCGAAAGGCATGTCCAATACGGCTTGAAGCACTGCCAGAGCCTTCACTGCAATCATCGTAAGCAGAAGAACATAAGGATAAAATCTCTTTTGTATGACTGATCTTATGATATTGTTCTTCTAATTCTTCATCTTCATGTGGCTGCAGTCTTGCATCTTTGATTTCCTGAATCTCATATTTTAAAAATTCAATTTCACGAAGTCGTTGTTCCTCTCCCATCTCTTCCTTTCGAAGCTCGGAACATATTTCCTGATAGGAATGATATAATTCAGCGATTTCTTTACGAACTGGCTTGATATGCTCTTTATCATAGCTGTCAAGAATCTGAAGATGATTTGCCGGTTTTAAAAGCAGCTGGTTATCATGCTGCCCACTTAAATCAAGCAAAAGGGGAGCAAGCTCTCTTAAACGACTCACTGTGATGGTACTGTCATTGATTTTATTGATAATTCTTGCATTGGTGATTCTTCGAGAAAGAATAATATCTCCATCTTCATAAGGAAGCTCAAACTCTTCCATCTTTTTGCGGACAGCGGGGCTGGTAGAATGAAAAACCAATTCAATCAGTGCACTGTCGGCACCTTGTCTGATCATATCTTTAGGTATTTTACTCCCAAGAGCGGATTGAATGGAACCAATTAAAATCGATTTTCCTGCTCCGGTTTCTCCGGTTAGTATATTCAGATGATCATTAAAATCAATATCTGCTTCTTCAATCAGTGCAAGATTTTTCACATGTAGATTAATTAGCATAGTTTCCTCCGATTATGAAACAACCTCAATGATACTTTTAATCTCACGGATTACTTCTTCCACCATGGAAAGGTCTTTAATCACGCACATGATGGTATCATCGCCGGCAATACATCCAACGATTCCATCGATGGAAATATTGTCGATGGCTGTAGCACATGCCATAGCCATCCCTGTAACCGTTTTAATTACAAGGATATTCATGGCTGCTTCCATGGATAAGATTGCTTCAGATAATACTCTTCGGTATTTATTCGATACATGAGGATTATTTATGGACATAGGGGCGTATTTTTGACGCCCATTGGACCCGCTGACTTTCGTGAGATTCAGCTCTCGAATATCGCGGGATATGGTTCCCTGAGTTGTGGAAAAACCGGCTTCCTGTAAACGTTTTGCCAATTCTTCCTGTGTTTCTATGTTATAATTCTGGATTAATTCCAGAATCACTGCCTGACGCTTTTTCTTCATTTTATCTCCCTGCTCAAAGCATTTTATCTCTTAAAATTTTTGCAAAACTTACTTTGGTCATCTTGATAAATGGAGTGACCTCCTCCGCCTTGTATACATGAATTTCATCGCCTGGATAAAGTTCCAATCCCAAACGACCATCATAGATGATAATTGGGTTAATAGTTTCTCTTCCAGAAGACTGTCCCATCATTCGAATGGTAATGACATCATCCTTTGCCAATACAACACTTCTGGTTGTTAAGGAATGTGGACAGATTGGAGTAACCACGAAATTTTTACAGGTAGGATTGATGATCGGGCCACCTGCTGCCAGATTGTATGCTGTGGATCCTGTTGGAGTACATATAATCAATCCATCGGCATAATAGCTTTCAATCTCTGTCTCATTTATGGCAATACTCAGACCGATCACACTATTATATCCACTTTTGGAAAGAACAATATCATTCAGCGCATGATAGGACTCTACACGCGCTCCATCACGAAATACTTCACAAGAAAGCATGGTTCGATTTTCAATCTGATAATTATCGGCAATTAATCGATCCAAGGTCTGATGAATATCCTTGACATTCACCTCAGCCAAAAATCCCAAGGTTCCAAGGTTGATACCAAGAATCGGGATATTTTTTCCGATGATCTTGGTAGCTGCATTAAGAATCGTACCATCTCCTCCAATTACAAGGATACATTCTGTATCATCTGGAACATCCAGAGGTTTCAGTTTATTTTTGGTATATTCATTATGCACGTAACAAATGGCTCCGGCATCTTGTAAATGCTGACGTATCACATTGGTAATCGATAAATCTTTATCTTTTTCTTTATTGGTGATTACTAAAAAATGCTTCATATTCTTAATTGTGAGCTAAGGCATTATGGGAAGCAGCTACCACCGTTGGAATCATTTCTTTTCCAAACGCATTTGGCTCTTCCTTTTTCAAAAGATGAAGAAGGTACTCTATATTACCTTCCGGCCCTTTGATTGGTGAGAAATCCAGATGTTTTAAAGAAAAACCGATAGAAGTGGCAAAATCCATTACCATCTCGATAACTTCCTCATGAACCTTAGTATCTCTTACAACTCCTTTTTTTCCTACTTTGTCTCTTCCAGCTTCAAATTGCGGTTTGATCAGGCACACAACCTGTCCACCTTCTTTTAAGCAATCCCTTACCGGAACTAAGATTTTTGTCAAAGAGATAAAGGAGACGTCAATGGAGATAAAATCTACCAATTCTCCAATATCTTCTGGAGTTACATAGCGCATGTTCGTTTTTTCCATACAAACTACTCGCTCATCATTGCGAAGCTTCCAATCCAGCTGCCCACGACCAACGTCAATGGAATAAACTTTCTTTGCACCATTTTGCAGCATACAGTCTGTAAAACCACCTGTCGAAGCACCAACATCCATGCAAGTTGCTCCCTCAAGAGAAAAACCAAATTGTTCTACTGCTTTTTCTAATTTTAAGCCACCGCGACTCACGTAACGAAGAGTATTTCCCTTAATTTCGATGGTCTTGGCTGCTTTTTCGTCAAATGTGGTACCGGCTTTGTCCTCTCTTTGTCCATTGACAAAGACAACACCGGACATGATCATGGCCTTTGCTTTTTCACGAGAAGTGGCAAGACCCTGTTCTACAAGTAATATATCTAAACGTTGTTTCATTTTATCCTCTCTAAAATCTTTTCTGCCATAGTTTCTGCGTCAATTCCATTCCATCTTCTCTGTGTTTCCACGGAAGCATGTTCCACGAAACAATCCGGAATCGCAAAGGATAATAATTTGTTAGAAAAATCATTTTCATGAAGAAATGTGGAAACCATGGAACCAAATCCACCGGTTTTCATGTTTTCTTCCATGGTAATAATATAATCGTATTTCTCAGCCAAAGAAGCCATCAATTCTTTGTCCATCGGTTTGATAAACCTGACATTGACAAGTCCTGGATGGATTCCTTCTTCTTTTAAAAGATCCACCGTTTTCAGTGCTTCTTCCATCATATTACCCACGCTTAAAATAACAATTTTTTCTCCTTCGGCAATGACTTCACTCTTTCCAAAAGTAATAGGCTCTGTCGCATCAGGAAGGCCCTGAAAAGCTACACCTCTTGGATATTTCAGTGCAATAGCACCATCATGAATCATGGCATAATCCATCATGGCTTTCAGTTCCCAGCCATTTTTCGGAGCCATGATGGTAAGATTTGGAACATGAGACAGATAGGAAATATCAAAGGTTCCCTGATGGGTTTCCCCATCTGCTCCGACAAAGCCAGAACGGTCCAGGCAAAAGATTACCGGTAATTTCTGCATGCAGACATCATGGATGATCTGATCATAGGCACGTTGTAAGAAAGTGGAGTATACTGCTACAACCGGACGAAGTCCATTGGCAGCCATACCGGCTGCACAGGTAACAGCGTATTCTTCCGCGATACCCACATCATAAAAGCGATCTGGAAACTCCGCTTTAAATCGGTTTAATCCGGTTCCGGATGGCATGGCCGCAGTGATGGCAACAAGCTCATCATAAGTGACCGCAAGCTCCACAAGATGCTTGGAAAAAACATCAGTATAGCTTTCTTTGCCAGCGGAAGGTGTATTGCCGGTTTCCAAATCAAAAGATCCGATTCCGTGGAATTTTTCCGGATTTTTCATGGCTGGTCCATAGCCTTTTCCTTTTTTGGTAACCGCATGAATCAAAATAGGGCCAGAATGTTTTTTGGCAATCTCGATGGCCTGTAATAAATCCGGAATATTGTGTCCATCCACAGGGCCATAATATGTAATTCCCATATTTTCAAAAAGCATACCTGGAATCAAAAGATTTTTGATAGAATTCTTTGATTTTCTCAGGGTATTTGTCACACTCTGTCCAACCACTGGAATCTGATTTAAATGGGTTTCAACATTATTTTTAAAATCTCCATAGCTTTTTTTCGATCGGATTGCTCCTAAATATCGGCTCATTCCACCCACATTTTTAGCGATGGACATTTCATTGTCATTTAAGATAATAATAAAATTTTTCTTCTTTTTTCGGAAAATAGACAGGTTATTTAAGGCCTCAAAAGCCATTCCTCCAGAAAGTGCACCATCGCCAATCAATGCAACAACCGTCTCATCCCCACCACGATAGTTACGGGCTAAGGCAAGACCTGCCGCTGCAGCGATGGATGTAGAGCTATGGCCGGCACCAAAAGCATCACAAGGACTTTCTTTTCTTTTTGGGAATCCACAGATTCCATCTTCCTGTCTCAAAGTATGAAACTGATCTTTTCTCCCAGTAAGAATTTTATGTGTGTAAGACTGATGTCCCACATCGAAAACCAGCTGATCTTTTGGAAAATCCATACATAAATGGAGTGCCATGGTAAGCTCAACCGTACCTAAATTCGATGCCAGATGACCACCGGTTTTACTGACATTTTCTAAAAGAAACTGTCGAATCTCTTTGGCTAAAGCTTTATACTGGCTTTCTGGTATTTTTTTAATATCATTTGCTTTTTGGATATGATCTAAAAGTTTTCCCATAATTTTATCCTGGTGGTCTAGTTTGTTCTACCACTCAAATATAATAATAAATCACGAAGATAGTTGTTTCTATAAGGCAGTGCATCAAACATATCAATGGCCGCATTGGTGTAGCCTAAGACATCTTTTTTCGCCTGTTCAAAGCCTTTGAGGGAAACATAAGTATTCTTATGATTCTTCTCATCACTGCCAATTGGTTTTCCCAGTTCTTCCTGAGTGCTTGTGATGTCAAGAATATCATCCTGAATCTGGAAGGCCAGGCCTATTTTTTCTGCAATCGCTTCCACCATAGAAACCTGCTCTTTAGTAGCACCTGCTAAGATCGCACCAATCATCATGGAGCATTCAATTAATGCAGATGTTTTATTTTTATGAATAAAAAGAAGCTCATCGAATGAAATCTCATTGTTCTCATCCGCCACATCTGCGGTCTGTCCACCGATCATGCCATAGATCCCTGGTTTGCTGGTCAGAACTCGAAATGCCTGCACTGTCACAATATCCGAAGAATCTCCACAAAATGCTTTTGTGGCAGTCTCAAATGCATAATTTAATAGGGCATCTCCCGCTAAGATTGCCATGGCTTCGCCGTATACAATATGGGCCGTAGGACGACCACGACGTAAATCATCATTGTCAAGGGCAGGAAGATCATCATGGATCAAAGAATAAGTATGAATCATTTCAATCGCTGCCATAAATGGCTCAATGATTTCACGATTTGATCCCCCGAACATGATGTAGGTTTCTTCCATTAGCATAGGGCGAAGACGTTTTCCCCCAGCATTCATGGTATAGTTCATGGCTGAAAGGACTGGCTTCTGATATCCGGTCTCCTCGGGAAGAAAGTTAGCGATGATGGATTCAATTCGCTCTGCCTTTTCTTTAATCTGTTTCTTTAAGGATGTTTCCATTGTATCCCTCCTGAAGAATGATAATTTCTTTTTCTGTTTTATCGAGAGTGGAGTGACATTTTTCCAATAACTTCACACCCTTTTTATATAAACTCATGGAATCAGCCAATTTCACATCAGGATCCTCCAAAGATTTGATGATTCCTTCTAATTCAAGAAAGGCTTCCTCCATAGAAAAATTCGTTTTTGCCATATTACCTTTACTCCTTTTCTTTGATCAGATCCACGGTACGCACCAATGCGCTGCCATCTTTGAAAATCAGAGAGAACTCTTCTCCCTTTTCTATCTGGCTTACCGAGGAGATTGGAGTGTCATCTTGTTTTTGGGCAAATACATATCCACCCCTCAATCGCATGGATGGAGAAAGTGAAGTAAGTTTTTGGGCATAAAAATCAAGACTATTTTTTGTAGATTTTATTTTCTCTTGCATCAGGTGATGGATTCGATCTTGTAAATGAATCAGAGTCTGTTTTTGCTGTGCGACTTGAGTCCCAGGATGATTGGCATCAAGAAGACGTCGAAAAACATCCATTTGATAATGCAGGTTATCAAAACGATACCGCATCGCATAATCCAAAGAATCTTTATAACGATCCAGGAGCTGCAGGATTTCATAGACATCGGGAATGGCTCTTTCGCATGCCGCTGTCGGTGTCTCTACCCTTAAATCCGCACAGTAATCGGCGATGGTCATATCCACCTGATGTCCCGTTCCAGAGATGATTGGAGTTTTCGCATCAAATATGGCATCTGCAACACAACGTTCATTGAAAGCCCAAAGATCTTCTGCACTACCACCACCTCGACCTATGATGATCACATCAACACCAAACCGTTCAAAATACTGAATTCCGGCAGCAATACTCTTGGCAGCACCTTCTCCCTGTACTTTGGCATTATAAAGGAAAAGCTGCACATAAGGATTTCTCCTGGCTGCTACACTTTTCATATCTTCAATGGCTGCACCAGTCAATGCTGTTACAACACCAATTTTTGTCGGGTAAGATGGAATCGGTTTTTTTCTGTCAAAATCAAAATACCCTAATTCATTTAATTCCTGTTTTAGTTTTTCTAATTTCTGATAAACCAGACCTGCTCCAGCCAGTGTAATCTCCCTGGCATATAACTGATATTTTCCGTCTCGCTCAAAAACCGTGATATTTCCACCAACGATGACCATCTGGCCATTTTCCAATGGAAAATCTAATCCTTTCATACGGTCTCTTGAAAATATAAGACAAGATAAAATACTCTTTTCATCCTTTAATGTAAAATAGATATGTCCGGAAGAATGATATTTACAGTTGGAAATCTCTCCCTTGATGTAAATCTTTCGTAAAGCATAATCTGATTCAAAAATACGATGAATATATGAATTTAACTGAGATACTGAAAAAATATGTTTCATTTTTCTCTTTCCATATCATAAAATAAACCTTCGGTAATAAAAACTGCCATATGAAAAAAGACGGTGTAAGAGAATCACCGCTTACACCGCCCATATCTACTTTATCGCCTGACTGCTTGTTCTTGCAGTCATAAGTACGAAAGGTTCATGACAGTTGTTTAATTATCGCGGTTCATTTGTATATTCTATGCTAATTTGGCAAGGACACCATTAATAAAACGTGGGGCTTCCTCACCACCATAAATTTTTGCAAGCTCAACAGCCTCGTTGATTGCAACACCTGTTGGAATATCTGCGTCAAAAAGAATCTCGTAAACGGCAAGTCTTAAAATGGCAAGTTCCACTTTACCAAGACGACTTAAACGCCATCCTTTACAAATCTCCATGATCTTTTCATCGATTTCCGTAAGATGATCATAGATTGCTTCTGTCTTTTTGCGGATATAATTGATATCTTCTTCCGCCTCTACTCCCTCGAAATATAATTCCGCCTGTTCAGCGACTTCTTCTCTTGTATTAAACTCAATACGGAAAAGTAAAAGAAAAATAGCTTCTCTTAATTTTCTGCGTGTCATCTTCATGTGTGAACCTCCGTAAAAGTATGTTTGTATGAATTAATCCATCTGGATTCCGGCAATACGGATATTAACCTCAGATACAGTTAAACCTGTCATAGTTTCAATGGCATTTTTTACACGTTCCTGCACTTCTGCAGAAATCTTAGAGATATTAACACCATAGGCAAGTACAAGTTTTAAAACAACTTCCACTTCATCTCCATTAATCTGTACTTTAACGCCTTTTGATAAATTTTTCATACCAAGTTTGCTAACGATCTCATTGGTAATATTACCATACATTTTGGATACGCCTTCCACTTCAGTAGCAGCAAGCCCTGCAATCACTGCAACAACTTCATCTGCAATCTGAACCTGTCCAACGCCTTCTATTTCATAAACATTTTTGTTTGTAGTGTTTTCCATAGGAACCTCCTTCAATATGTCAGAATTAAAACATTCTTTCTGTCATTATAACAGACACATCCCTTAATTTGCAACCGCAAGGACTGTCAGAATTATTACAAATCTACTACGATTCTTTGTGGTTTTCTTTCCATTGGGAAATAAGAATGTTTTTGTAACGCTTGCATAATCTCTTTTTTGTGCTCTTCACCGAACGCTTCAATGGTAATGGTAAGTTCCACTGCGCTATTTCTATTCACGGAGATGAACTGATTGTGTTCCAGCTTAATGATATTACCATTACATTCCGCAATGATTTTGGAAACCTGCGTAAGCTGACCAGGAACATCTGGAAGACAAACGGAGATGGTAAAAATACGGGAACGCTGAATCAGACCATTCTGTACAACGGAAGATAATGTAATGATATCCATATTTCCGCCACTTAAGATGGAAACGATCTTTTTATTCTCCACTGGTAAATGTTTGAGTGCAGCAACCGTAAGAAGACCGGAATTTTCTACAAATAATTTATGATTCTCCAGAACATCGACAAAAGCTACAATAAGCTCATCATCTTTGATGGTAATCACAGAGTCAAGATTTTCCTGAAGGTAAGGGAAAATGACTTCTCCTGGTGTCTGTACTGCTGTACCATCAGCGATGGTATTGACACTTGATACTGTGGTAACTTTTCCTGCTTCTAAGGATCGCTGAAGACAGTTTGCTCCAGCTGGCTCAACACCAATAACTTTAATCTTTGGATTAAGCATTTTTGCTAAAGTAGAAACACCGGTTGCAAGGCCACCGCCACCAACTGGAACTAAAATGATATCAACGGTAGGAAGCTCTTTTACGATCTCCATGGCAATGGAACCCTGTCCTGTTGCAATATCAAGATCATCAAAAGGATGTACAAATGTGTATCCATGTTCTTCTGCCAGTTCCTTCGCTTTTGCACAGGCTTCATCATAGACAGCACCGTGAAGAATGACTTCTGCGCCAAGGGCACGGGTACGATTTACTTTAAGAAGTGGGGTACCTTCCGGCATAACGATGGTCGCTTTTACCCCAAATTCTCTGGCAGCGTAAGCAACTCCCTGGGCATGATTGCCGGCGGAAGCAGCAATGAGACCTTTTTTTCGATCCTCATCAGAAAGTGTGCTAATCTTATAATAAGCACCACGAATTTTATAAGCTCCGGTTAACTGAAGATTTTCTGGTTTTAAATATACCTTATTTCCAGTTCTGGAAGAAAAATAATCACTGTAAATAAGATTGGTAGGAAGAACTACCCTTTGTATAATATTATAAGCTTCTTCAAAGCTTTCTAAATTAAGCTGATCCATTCTGATCTTTTACTCCTCTTCTTCTTTATTATCATTTCGCTCAAATAAAGCATTTACAAAGGCATCGGAATCAAATTTCTGAAGGTCTTCGATTTTTTCACCGATTCCAATATATTTTACAGGAATATTCATCTCTGCCTGGATTGCAATGGCAATACCACCTTTGGCTGTACCGTCTAATTTTGTAAGAACGATACCGGAAATATCCGTTACTTCTTTGAACTGTCTTGCCTGCATAAGAGCATTTTGACCGGTTGTACCATCAAGTACAATCAGGGTTTCTAAATATGCTTCCGGAAATTCACGTTCGATGACTCTGCGAATCTTTGAAAGCTCATTCATAAGGTTTTTCTTATTGTGAAGACGTCCTGCTGTATCGACAAGAAGAACATCTGCCTTTCTGGATTTGGCTGCCTGACAGGCATCATAAACAACGGCTGCCGGATCGGATCCCTCCTGCTGTGCAATAATATCTACTCCTGCACGGTTAGACCACTCTGTCAGCTGTTCGATGGCTGCCGCACGGAAAGTATCCGCAGCGGCCATAATGACTTTACGATTCTGTGCCTTTAACTGAGCAGCAAGCTTACCGATGGTAGTAGTCTTTCCTACACCATTGACACCAATGACAAGAACGACAGAAGTCTTCTTTTCATAATCGTAAGCTGTTTCATCCACTGCCATCTGTTCTTTGATAATATCAATCAGAAGATCTCGACACTGTGCCGGTTCTTTAATACGTTCTTCTTCCACGCGTTCCTGTAAATTTTCAATGATATTCATGGTGGTCTCTACACCAAGGTCGCCCATGATCAGGATTTCTTCTAATTCTTCATAAAAATCATCATCAATCTTGGAAAATCCATTAAAAATGGAATCAAGACCATT
This sequence comes from Eubacteriales bacterium, assembly GCA_030531555.1. GTDB lineage: Bacteria > Bacillota > Clostridia > Lachnospirales > Lachnospiraceae > Anaerobutyricum. The sequence continues at coordinate 59,957 of JAUNNI010000007.1, forward strand.
CATAATATTTTTTCTAGTTTTTGTAAGCCCACTTACCAGTCGGCTAAAAAAGCCTTTCTTTTCTTCCATAATTCTTCCTTTCTATCTGCTTATAAAAAGCATCTCTATTTCAAATCTTTATCGATCAGATCCACGGAAATCAAGGTTGAGATTCCCTTTTCCTGCATGGTAATTCCATAAAGAACATCCGATGCATTCATGGTTCCACGTCGATGAGTAATTACGATAAACTGCGTATCTTTGGATAACGCTTTTAAATATTTCGAAAAACGAATAATATTAGCATCATCAAGAGCCGCCTCAATCTCGTCAAGAAGACAGAATGGGGATGGCTTCAGATTCTGAATGGCAAATAATAAAGCGATGGCCGTAAGGGCACGCTCTCCACCAGAGAGAAGCATGATATTCTGCAGTTTCTTTCCAGGAGGCTGGGCAATGATTCGAATACCGCACTCTAGGATATTGGATTCATCCATCAGCTCAAGGGAAGCCTGACCACCTTCAAAAAGATTTTTGAAAACTTTTTCAAACATCTCTCGAATATCTTTAAATTTCTCTTCAAACTGCGCCTTCATCTGTCGGTTGAACTCTTCGATGAGGGAAAGTAATTTTTCTTCACTCTCCTTGATATCATCGTATTGTTCTTTCATGAAAGAATAACGCTCTCCAACTTCTTTGAACTCTTCAATGGCAGAAAGATTGACATTACCAAGAGCCTTGATCTTCTGACGAAGCTCTTTTTTCTCTTTACGCCATTCCTCAATCTCCTGAGCAGAAATTCCTTCCTTTTTCAAAGTGAGAGCATAATTGAACGTTAATTCATAATTCTCCCACATATAATTTCCAAGGTTTTCCAGCTCATGCTCAAGGTTTTCAAAACGATTTGACAAACGACTCTCCTCTCGTTCCAAAAGACGAAGCTGTTCATTTTCTTCCTCTAATACTTTATAACTTACATTCAGCTCTTCTGTAATATGATTTCTTGCTTGTTTTAAAGCATCCAAAGACTGCTCCAAGTCAGAAATCTGGGAGAGAAGGGCATCCATCGCTATTTTTTCTTTGGAAAGTTCCGCTTCATGATTATGATTTTCCAGGAGAATCTGGTTCTGCATCCCTTTCATCTCTGCAATGGTTTCTTCAAAGGAAGTGATTTCTTCCAATAAACGTTTCATAGTCTGTCTGGAGAATTCAATTTTCTGTTTCGCCTGACTTTCTTTTACAAGAAGCTGGTTGTACTCTTCCTGCAATTCTTCCGCTTTGACAGAAACTTCCTGAAGCTGTTGATCTAAAACATCAATGACATCCTGATTTTCTTCTGACACCTGTGTATCATCCATCTGATTTTTTGACAGAGATCGTTTTTGCTCTGAAATCTCTTCCAATTGTTTTTTCAAAATCTGATGTTCCATTTTAAGCTGATCGATACGAAGGTTCAATTCCTTCTCCTTTTCGTTCATCTCTGGAATCTGATGATTAAGATCTGACAAACGAAAACTATTGGAGTCGTATTTCTCTTTACAGGAAATGATATATCCTGCGCTTTCTTTTGCTTCTTCTTCGACTTTGGATAACTCTTCTTTTGTCTCTTTGTATCGGTTTCTGGCAATTTTCATTGCCTCTTTGCAATCTTCGATCTCACGATTTCGTCCAAGAAGATTACTGTTATTACGGAATGCACCACCTGTGATGGAGCCCCCTGGATTTAAGAGTTCACCATCGATGGTTACAATTCGCAGACTAAAATTATATTTTCTTGATAAATATAACGCATGATCCACATTTTCTGTGACGATAGTTCTTCCAAGAAGAGATTCGACCAGATTGTGGTAACGTTGATCTGCTGTCACCAGACTGCTGGCAACACCAATCACTCCTTCTTCCTCAAAAATCGCAGGATTTAATGCCATATTTCTCTTACGAATACTGGTAAGAGGAAGAAATGTGGCGCGACCGAATCGATTCTTTTTCAGATATTGAATCATTTTCTTTGCCACCACTTCATTTTCCGTGACGATATTCTGTAAAGCACCACCTAATGCAATTTCAATGGCCACTTCATATTTTTGATCCATGGTAAGGATATCAGCCACAACCCCAATGATCTCTGGATTATGTTTCTTCTGTTCCATGACATGCTGGATGGAACGCTGATAACCTTCATATCTCTCAGAAAGATTGGACAAGGTTTCATACTTGGATCGATTTTTCAGGAAATCCTGATTGTACTGATCCATTTGTCCACGAAGAGATGCTATATTTTCTTCCAATTTTTTATTGGCTAAAAGTGCTGCATCATAGTCTGCACGCAAAAGAGCATTCTTTTCTTTTGTAATTTCCAGCTCATCTCGAAGTTCTTCTGCTTTTTTCTGATATTCTGATAATTCGGAGCGAAGCATGAGATGACGGCTGTTGTATTCGGCATTTCGGATATTCAGCTGTTCTTCCAAGGTTTCCACTCGACTGAGTTTTTCCTTTAAGTCAGAATTGCTGGTAATCATGGAAAGCATTTTTTCCTGCTGGGCATTCTTTTTTTCTTCCAGAGCGCTAAGCTGATCCGATACCTTCTGGCGATCCACATCTAAAATGGTAAGCGCCCCTTCACAATCCAATAATACAGCCTCCTCTGCATGAATCAGCTTTTCTTCTTCCTTGATCTGTTCTTTTCTGGAAGAAATCTCTTCTTCCGCCTGCTGAATATTGGAAAGATATTGTTCATTTAATAAGTGATTCTTATCAATTTCATGATGAAGATCCACCATCTTTCGGTCAATGGAAATGTTTTGCTCGCGAAGGTCATTTAATTTGTTTTCTTCCTCATCTGCCTGCTTTCCATATTCTTCCGCTTTTTTTAAAATTGCTGCATTTTTCTCTTTGGCAGCATCGTATTTAACACGAGTATCTTCCAACTGCTTTTTGGTAATGGCAAGATTGGACTCGGTACGAATCTTTTCTTCTTCCGCTTTCTCATAATCGCGAACAAACAGCTGAATATCGATCTCTTTTTCTTTATCATGAAGTAAAAGGAATTTTTTCGCCTTTTCACTCTGTTGTTCCAAAGGACCAACTTGTTTTTCCAATTCTCGTAAAATATCCGTTACACGTTCCAAATCGGCACGGGATTTTTCAAGAGCCTTCTCTGTGGTATTGCGGTCCTTTTTAAATTTCGCGATTCCTGCTGCCTCATCAAAGAGTTCACGGCTATCTTCTAAACGTCCACTTAAGATTTTTTCTACCTGACCCTGACCGATGATGGAATAGCCTTCTTTGCCAATACCGGTATCATAGAAGAGCTCCACAATCTGACGTCTTCTGCAGATGGCACCATTGATCAGATATTCACTTTCACCAGAACGATAAACGCGTCTTGCAACTTTTATTTCATCAAAATCAAGGGCAATCTTTCGGTCTTTGTTCTCAAAAGTAATGGCAACATAGGCAAAACCAAGCGGTTTTCGACTTTCTGTACCAGAAAAGATAACATCCTCCATACGAGATCCACGCAGCTGTTTGGCACTCTGCTCTCCAAGTACCCAGCGAACAGCGTCACCAATGTTACTTTTTCCACTGCCGTTTGGGCCAACAATGCCCGTAATGCCGTGAGGAAACTCAAACACTATTTTATTTGCAAATGATTTGAAACCATTTATTTCAATACTTTTTAAATACATAAAACTCCTGTTATTTCTTCAGCATCAAGATTGTCTGGTAGGCAGCCATCTGTTCCGCACCTTTTTTCGTACGTCCGCTTCCGCTGGCATAGACTTTATCTCCTATGTAAGTTTCTACGGTAAATTCTTTATTATGATCTGGTCCTGTCTCCCCAATCAGTTCATAACGGAGTGCTCCGTTATTGCTGGACTGTACCATTTCCTGAAGGATGGTTTTCGCATCATAAAAGAGGGTTTTATCCCCGATGTCCTGTAAAAGATGATGATGAATAAATGCCGATGCATGCTCCATTCCTCCATCCAGGTAAATTGCTCCAATCAAAGCTTCAAAGGCGTCAGAAAGGATGGAGTCTCTTTCTCTTCCGCCCGTAAAATCTTCTCCGTTGCTAAGACGCAGATACTGTCCAAGCTCTATCTCACGTGCACATGAGGCCAGGGTAAATTCACATACCATACTGGATCTGGTCTTGGTCATTTTTCCCTCATCATAAGATGGGTATGTATGGAACAAATAATCGGAAACCGTAATTTCTAAAACGGCATCTCCAAGGAATTCAAGACGTTCATTATTTTTACTGTTTTTCCCTTTATGTTCATTGGCATAGGAGCTGTGAGTCATGGCAAGCAATAACAATCCTTTTTCTTGGAAATCGTAACCAATTCGACTTTCCAATCCGGATAAATCCACATGTTTCATTCCATAACCCCCTAAGCATTTTGATCAGGAGTCAAATATTCCTGAATTTTTTCATTGATTCTCTCTTCCTTAAATGCTACACACTGGAAGATGGCATTCTTAGTTTCCTTGGAAGTTGCGCTTCCGTGAATCTTAACAACCAGTCCTTTTAAGCCAAGAAGAGGTGCTCCGCCATGTTCTGTAGCATCAAAAGTTTTTAAAGTTTCTTTCAATGCAGGTTTTACTAAAAGTCCACCGATGGAGCTTCTTACAGTAGATTTCATACCTTCCTTAATCTTGGAAATCAATGTGGAAGCAAGTCCTTCCATTAATTTAAGGATAACATTTCCTACAAATGCTTCTGTAACGATAACGTCAGCATCTCCGGAAGGAATATCTCTGGCTTCAATACTTCCCACAAAATTAATACCCTGGCATTCTTTTAACAATGGATAGGTTTCTTTTACCAGTGCATTTCCTTTTGCTTCCTCTGCCCCGATATTGACAATGGCAACCTTTGGATTTTTAATGCCAACAACATTTTCCATATAGATGGATCCCATCTGTGCAAACTGAACCAAATGTTCTGGTCTTGCATCCACATTAGCACCACAGTCAATCAGAAGAGAAACGCCTTTAGCGGTTGGAATTAATGGGGCTAAAGGAGCACGTTTTACTCCCTTTAATTTTCCAACAAGAACCTGTCCTCCTACCAAAACAGCACCGCTGCTTCCACCAGAGATAAAAGCATCACATTCCCCTGCCTTTACGGATTTGATTCCCACAACCATGGAAGAATCTTTTTTCTTCTTGATGGCAATGGCTGGTGCCTCATTACAGTTGATCTCCTCTGTGGTATGTGTAATACGAACCTGATCTTCTTTATAAGTGTATTTTCCTAATTCTTCTTTAATCTTTGCTTCATCCCCAAAGAAATGGATGATGATATCCTCTCTGCTATTGATGGCTTCCACCGCGCCCTTTACCTGTTCAAATGGGGCATAATCGCCACCCATTGCATCAAGTGCAATCACTGTTTTCTGATTCATGGTAGTCCTCCTTATTTTTTCATTCTGCCATAAATTGGTGTTCGCTTAACGTATCCGGAGCCGGTAAGGCAAGCCCTGGAATCACATATAGCCAAGGGAGTACTGGATATTTTAAGGCAGCACCAATCAGCATATCAAATTATTATAACATAGAAACAATACATTTGAAAATAAAAAGCTGTCGAAATTCGACAGCTTTTTAAGAATTATTGATTTAATGCTTCTTCTAATACACCAAATTCATATCCCTGTGATCTCGCACCATCAATGAAATCAGCGAGAATAGAGGTATTGGTTTTGGAGATGGCATGAAGAAGATAGATGGCACCTGGATGAGTGTATTCCAAACACATATCAAGGGCTGTAGTTGGATCCATTTCATTTTCTGGATCATAATCGCCATATGCAAAGGACCAGAATACGGAAGTGTAACCCATCTGCTGTAATAATGCGCAAGCCTGTTTGCTTGCATTACCCTGTGGGAAACGGAAAAGACTCATCTGATAGCCAAAGGTATCATATACTAAATCGTTAAGTTTCTTAATATCTTCGTATTCTTTTTTGGCTCCAAGTGATGGCATACCAGAAGCCGGATGGGCACAGGTGTGATTACCAATCACATGACCTTCATCGATCATACGCTGAATCAGCTCTGGATACTCGTCATAGAACTGCTTTGTCACAAAGAAAGTAACTTTTACGCCTTTTTCTTTTAAAGTATCTAAGATGGCTGGTGTACAACCATTTTCATATCCTTCATCCATGGTAAGATAAATAATCTTTTCTTCTGTATCGATATGGTTGATTGCGGAATAATCACCGTATTTGGCATCATAATATTCAAGGTCTTCCGGACGATTGAATTTATCTCTCCATTTGTTGGAAAAACCATACTCTTCAGAAGAGTTCGAAATGTCAGAAAGTTTGTCGAAGTCCACCGAAATCTCTCTGCGCTCTGCATGATTCGCCGGAACGGAAGAAGTTGTTTCTTCTGTAGTCATTTCCTCTGCCGCTTCCGTGGTCATTTCCTCCGCTGCCTGTGTGGTGGCCTCTGTCACACTTGTATTTTTTTCCGGTGTCTGTGGTGTAGATTTTCCACAGGACGCAAGGAACAAGGAGACGGATAATGCTCCAATCAATAATAAACTTTTTCTCATAATGAAATACTCCAATCAAATAAATATTTAAAAAGAATTAATGATAAAAAACTTTCGAAAAACGTCTTGTATAACCACTTCGTTTCGTATGAGAAATCTTAATTTTATAATTGCTAAGTTCTGGAAGTACTTCTTTGGTGTCTGATTTCTGCAACTGAAGATAACGAGCGATTCCTCTGCAGTCTGCAAGGGCAATTTTTTTGAGCTGTGCTTTGGTAGACAGAAAATCATAGAAATCATCCGGATTATCCAAAAATCCATGTTCTACGATAACAGCAGAAATGCTTTCTTCCATGGCACCACGAATAATCGCAAAATAATCTGCTGCTCTTCCGTTATCATAATCATTATCCTTGGATGCTTTCATAACAAGTCCATTGTTCTTAAGACCAAGTTCTTCCAATTCATGGGCAATGTTGACACCAATCAGCTGACTGGCCTTTCCAATTTTTTCCTGATAATTGCCAAGCGCCACACAAACACTACATCCAGCGGCATATCCACCTGCATCTTCCATGGAGTTATTGTGTAAGCTAATCAGGAAATCTGCATCATGTTCTGCTGCAAATTCCACACGTTCATCAAGATACATCCACTTGTCTTTGTTTCTTGTCATGAGGACTTCCACATTATCATACTCTTCCAAATATTTCTTCAGATAGCTGGCAATAATAAAATTAATCTTACTCTCGCTAACCTTGCCATGATCGGAACGATATTCCACACCAGAATCGTTGCCGCCATGACCCGGATCCAAAACAATACGATAGGTTTTAGCATCGACAACCGCTTCCGTAGAAGCCTCTTCTGTGGAAGCAGCTTCTGTAGAAAGAGCTTCCTCTGGTTTTGGATCGTCTTTTTTCTCTTCCGTGACGATTTCTTCTGTGACAGCATATCCCTTTGGATAATGTTGTTCTCCGTAATTAATCATCCAGGCAAGCACTATGTTACTAATAAAAATGTAAAGAAACATAATGAAATAGCCTTTGTGAAATATTTTGAAAAAATCTTTCATCGAGTAAACAATCTCCCCCTTTCTTATTTATTTTTGAATACGCCCTATTATTATAACATAAAAAAT
>JAUNNI010000068.1 GCA_030531555.1 Eubacteriales bacterium
CATGGTTTAATGTTTCAAGGATCTTTGGAAGCATCCATTCGGAGGAAACTTTGCCGCCATAAAGAGGAAGCCATGTTTCTCCTCGTTCTTTTGCGATTTTGTCGATGTATGCAGCTTCAGGTTCGCCACCGTGGTGTTTCCAGAGTTTTACGTAAGCGTGTGGCTCATCTTTGAATTCTGGGAGATGACACATTGGAGTAGTATCATTTTTACAGGCAACTACAGTGGAAGATGTAAAGTCTACACCGATACCAATGACTTCTTCCGGATAAACTTTGGATTTTGCCATAACGTCTTTTACGGTTGTGATAAGACCTTCTGTGTAATCTTCCGGAGCCTGAAGGGACCAGCCAGATGGAAGTTTTTTACCACCTGGAATTCTTTCTTCCATACAAGCATGTGGATATTCATATACACTTCTTGCTACTTCTTCTCCTGTTGCGATGTCTACTAAAAGTGCTCTTACGGATAATGTACCATAATCTAAACCAATCGCGTATTTACTCATTTTTTGTACCCCCTCTAATTTCTTTCATTTATTTTTTTGGTAAAGCAGCTTCTCGTCCTGCTTCAATGAGTTCTATTGATTCTTTTTCCCTATTAATATAGTAATTCCTATTTTCCCCTGATTTTGATGGTAATTAGTTATTTTTATAATATTCCACCATTTTTCTTGCATATTTTTCAGATAATCCAAGATCACCAAGAATACCAAGAAGTGTGTAACGGTCTCTAACTTCTTTTGCGTAGCAGATTCCTTCATATAAAAGTCCTTCAGAAATATCAATCTGAGCAGGGCGGATTGTGCCACCTAAAGATCCAAGTAATTCTTCCATCTCTTCTGCTGCAGGAAGGTTTTCATTGATTAATTTCTTGATTTCGTCCCATTTTTCTTCCATAACAGCAACTCTCTTGAATCTTGCTTCGTCCGCATTCTTGCCACATTTTTTCTCAAGAGCAATCACTCCAGGTGCTGCGTCTTTGTAAACTTCCTTCATTTTTGCTTCGTATGCTTCCTGGTCAAAATGAATCTGTTTTGCAGTTTCGAAATCAACCTCTTCTTTAGCCAGATCCTGATACATATGAAGTGCAGTGATCATACCAACTCCTACCTTTGTTCCATGAAGAATGGCTTTTTTTCCTTCCATGAGGAAGCGCATTTCCCAAAGGTGAGATAAATGATGTTCACAGCCGGAGGCCGGTCTGGAATATCCAACTAAAGCCATGGCAATTCCGGTAAGAACTAATGCTTCTGTTACAGATTTGATGGTATTTGCGTCCCTTTTCGCAATCAAATCTTTCTGAGACATAACAGTTCTTAATGCTTCTTCCACCATTCCTGTTACTTGGTCACAGTAATATTCATCATTGATCAGAGCAGAAAGTTTCCAATCAAGAAGACAGGTGTATTTTCCAAGAGTATCTGCCAAGCCTGCATTAATCATATTCATTGGTGCATTTCTTAAAACTTCCGTATCTCCCACTACTGCAACTGGTACGCGGCAATCGAAAGATACTTTTACATGATTTACAATCATCGCCGCTCCATTGGAAACAAATCCATCCATGGATGGCGCTGTGGCAAAGATCATATAGTCACAAGACATCTGGTAGCTTACAAATTTACAAAGATCATTGATGGTACCAGAACCAACTGCAACGATAATGTCACATTTTTTATTGAAGGCACATACGACTTCGCCGATGACTGCTTCATCTGGAACCATCTCATCGTAGTCAAGAATGTGTTTTTCCACAGGGAAGCCTGCGTCTACCAATACTTCTTCTAATGCTTTTCCTGCTGCTTCATAAGTGTTTTTGTCTTCCACCAGGAATGGACGTTCATAACCCATTTCTTTTAAATGTTCTGGAAGTCTCTTTGTTGCATCTGGATTAATATCGATTACTTTAATTGAAAAGAAATGATTTTTTCCACAATCACAAGGAAGTTCTTTGTTAATATAATTATTCAGATCCATGGTTTCTCCCCTCTTTCTTGTACTCTACCCGTTTTATCTAGATTTCTTTTCAAGCGCTTTTTTAAAATCTAAATTCATTATATCCAAGCAAAAAAAGAAGTCAACAAGGTCAAAATTCATTGATTAGTAATCAAAAATGCTATATAATTAATCAAAAGTATTTGATTAGTAACCAAAAGATTTGATTGCCCATTTTTGATTACTAATCAATATGAAAAAACACTGAAAAATAACTATCTAAATAAAATTATTAAATTTTTGTTAACTTTTTTGAGGTGATAAATCATGAAAAAAAGAAAAGTTACTACTCGAGATGTTGCTGCCAGATGTGGAATCTCACAGACAACCGTATCGATGATTTTAAGCGAAAAAGAAGGCATGCATTTCGCCAAAGAGACCATTGAGAAAGTAAGAAGTACCGCAGAGAAAATGGGTTACCAGTATAAAAAGCGTGCTCCAAAAGAAGAAAATCTGGCCGGAAAAACCATTATGATCATGGTTCCTTCGGTAAATTCCCAGTACTATACCACCATCATATCTGCCGTAACAGAATATGCAGCGAAGAATTATCTAAATATTTCGATCTGTTCTACCATGCGTGAGAAGAAAAGAGAAGAATATTATCTCAGACTTTGCGAACAGTCTGGCTTTTACGGCATCATCTGTACTTATCCACCGCAGGCCATCGAATCCATCAACCAATTTTATAAAAAACATCCATTTGTATTAATCAGTGATTATAACCCCGAATTAAATGTTGGTCTTGTGGAGCTTGATAGTTACAAATCGGGAAAAATTGTAGGACAACATCTTCTGGAACATGGTCACCGCGAAATCGGCTATATGACCACACCACTCAATCAATCAGAAATTCCACGAATTCGCCGTTTGGATGGAATCAAAGCAGCTTTTATTGAAGCAGGATTATCGGAAGATTCCGTTCATACTTACACTATCACAGATTATCAATGGAAAAATTACTGTACTGGAAATCGTTATTATGAAGCCGGCGTTTTATTGACAGAGTTTTACTTAAAGAATCCGAATAACATCACTGCTTTCATTGGAAATAACGACATCATGAGTATCGGAATTATGGACTGTCTGCAGAAACATGGCTATCGCATCCCAGAGGATTATTCCATCTGTGGTTTCGATAACACACTTTCCACCGCTTTTTATGGAATTTCTTTAACTTCCGTTGACCACTCTCTTGATGAGAAGGGAAAAGTTGCTGTAGATATGTTAATCTCACAGATGCAATTCCTTACTCACAGTAAAACAAAAAAGCAATCCCCTGTCATGAGATTGCTTTACGAACCGGTATTATTTACCAGAAATTCTACCGGACCTGCCAGAAAAAAAGCAGGCCGGTAAAAAATGTTATTCATAATCAAAAATTGCTTTTTTCTCCAGATAATGTGCATAATTTGCCTTCCAGTTTTTATGAGGCTGGCTGGCATCATAAGCAGGAAGTGCTTCCTCCTCCATGTCAATGCGAATCATCAGATCATAACGATTGGGACGATCGATCACATTTGGAATGAGATCAATGGCATGGATACCATCCATTTTGAGAAGCGGAGCGAAGACTTCCTGAATTTCTGGAAGTAATGCTTTCTTTTTCTCTGCGTCCACTGTTTCGTTATATTTTACAATAATACAATGTTTCATAATTCTCTTCCCTTCTATTTTTCTTAATATATTTTATTCCTTTTCAAGGAAAATCGCAACGGAAGAGAATTCATTTTTTGTTTCCTATTTATTCTTTCTTGCAACTTCTTCAAGATTCAATGTTTCAATATAGAAACCAAGTTTGTCATAAGAATCAAAATAAGCGAATTTTACTCCGCCACCACGGATAGATTCTCCAGACTGATAAACTGGAATCCCTTTTTCTGCCATGTATGCAATTGCATCTTCATGGCTGGAAACGTTAAAACGAATATGGTGGATGCCTCTGCCCACTTTTTTTGTATAATCCATCCAGGCACTGTCACCCTCTACAGGACTTAAGTATTCTAACTGCACTCCAAATTTATCGAAAAACTGCATATGAACGGCTGGACCTTCTTTTAATTCCTGGCCACGGTAAGTGGAGTTCGGATGTCTGGAAACGCCACCATCTGCACATCCGGCATCTGGAATATCAAAAATTTCTTTCATATTTTTTCCAAGTTCTAAGCTATCTTCTTCTGGAACAACAACGCCCACCTGATCAAGTGCTACAAAAATTTCATCAAATTTCTTCATCGTATTCTAACCTGCTTTCCTCTCTATTATTTTTCGTTCTTCTTTGCAATCTCAGAAAGATTAATGGTTTCGATCATAAATCCAAGTTTATCGATGGAATCATAGAATGCAAATTTCACTCCACCACCTCTGACAGAATCACCAGAATGGATTACATGAATTCCTTTTTCTTCCAGATAAGCAACCGCATCCTCATGACTATTCACATCATAGCGAATATGATGTACCCCTTTGCCATACTGTTTTAAAAAGTCATTCCAAGAGCTTCTTCCATCAATTGGACTCTGGCACTCAAACTGTGGTGTCATTCCAGCAAATGTAATGGTATGTACACCAGGACCCGGAACCTCAGGTTCTCCATAATAGGTACTGTTTGGATGATGAGCCACAGGAGAATCCATCACCTGTTCATCGGTTAAACCAAAAACATTTTTATAGTTTTCTGCAAATTTTTGACTTTCTTCTTCCGGGGAAATCACACCAATAAGGTCAATTCCCACAAAAATGTCCTGAAATGTTTTCTTCATAATTTTCGCCCCCACAAAAAATATTTGATATTATTATAACATAGTGTATTTCCCGTGAATAATCACTATATTTTTTGCCTTGGGGTTGTCATATAAATTATAGTAATAATAAAAGAAACATTCCTGCATCATTTTTTTCGTTGATACATAAATTAAATTTTATTTCGTAACTTTAATGTATGACGATGCCATTCTCTCATAATGCTACCTTTCCTAAAATACGATATCAAAAATCCAAGTCATCAAAATCAAATGTTTTGCTGGCAAAGGATTCTCCCTTATACTTTTCTCCCATAAGAAAAACATTTCCTTCTGTCCAATCTGCATTGATGCAGCTTTCCATCCAGTTCGCTAAAATCTCTTCCTTTGGTTTGAAGTATTTGCATAAGAATTTCAATTCTTCCAAATCTCTTTTCCCAATAATCATTTTTATCATATAATCAAAACGTTCTTCGATGGCCTTTCTATAGATGGATTCGTACTCTTCTTTCAGATCAAGAGGCCAACGAAGGCGATTCATGGCAATACAGCAGATTTCTCGATTTCCTTCTAATTTCAGAGAACCAGCAAAACATTGATCATATTTGGCAAAATGGATCCGATGATCATGAAAACATTGCCTCATACGGAATCCTTCCCCCACAATCATTCGATTAAAAACATGGGCAGTGACCATCTCATCAAACTCTTCATAAATTTCGGGAAAGAAAAGACGACATTCTATCTCATTTTCATTTGGCTGAAAGAATACTTCCAGTTCTGTTTGCATTCGTTCCAGGATGAGCGGCAGGACCGTTTTTTCTTCCACATTTCCTCTTATAATTATAGAAGAAAGCTTCCCACAGTTGGTGAAAACGTCATTGCCTAAATTATGAAGCTTGGTCCCAATAGATAACGATTTTATATTTCTGCAATTATAAAAAGCCCCATTGGATAGTTTCACCACAGAGTCTGGTAAGATTGCTCCCTCCAGATATTTTCCTGCGATTTCAGGCAATTTTGCTTCTAAAATTCTTCTTTCTGAAATCCCGACTTCCTCTTTCTCTTCTAAGGAGGTTAATATTCCTTCCTTAAGAGAGTATTTCTCCGAGGAAGAAAAGCAATAGGGCCCGATTTCTGTCACAGGAAACCCTTCTATGGATTCTGGCAATTTTAAAAACATTTGCTCACCAAAAACGCGATGGACTTTCATACCATTTTCTGTTTTTTCCCATAATACTTCCATAAAAATCTTCCTTATTTTTCGATTTTTCTCTCTACAAGCCATTCAATAATTCACGAAAACGATCACTCATGGATTCCTCATAACTGGCTTTTAATGCATATAGTACCATACAATCAAATGGATTGCCCAAATCCAGGCGGTTCATGCCATAGGCATCCAAATATAAATTCATGGATTGAATGCGAATCTGCAATTGTTCATTTGGTGTCAAATCCTCTTCTTCATATAAGATGCAATTTCTGACATTTAGTTCCTGTCCCATAAATTCTTCTGTAATTAAAAACAGAAGAATCATTGTTTTTCGATTGACGCTTTTGCTGCCTTCTATCATCTTATATAGTTTATCTTTGCTTGGCCAATTTCTTTTAATCACTTTCATAAGAAAATCATTTTTGTCTGATTTTTTGGGAAGGGCTTCTATATAGGTATCTGTCAGTTCTTCCACGGAAAGCTTTCTGGCATCCTTTTCTCCCTTTTGCAGAAGATTTATCATCTTTATAAAATCCTGATAAACCGTTTTTCGCATCATATCAAGATTCTCTACCCGACTTATAAGAAAAGCCTCCAGGCTCTCTTCATTATCAACCAATTCATGATAATCCATTTCCATATGTCGAGTAAGAATTTCGGAGTTTTTGAAATCAGATTCCTCTCTTTTCGAAAAATCAGGGTCCACTGACTTCTCCCTCATTATTTCGGCCTTCTCATATTTCTCCATCAATCTGTCCCGAAGACTGCCAATCTCCTGCCAGGTCATTCCATGTTGCAAACCGTAAACATAAATGAGTTCTTTCGGATTTCGATAGTGAATTCCCATCTCTGAAATACTAAGCAAAAGCTGATCTGCCTGCTCCAAAGATAACTTTAAAGCAAAACAGATTTGAAATATTTCTTCTCTCTTTGGAGAAAAAATGCCTTTGGACCAATGATAAACTCTTTTTCTCACTGTTTCCCTGGATTGTCCACTGGCAAGGCTCAGCTGATCGATCAGCTCTCTTCTTCCACAGATTTCTTTTAGGATATCTTGAAATGTACGATATCGGATACCTTCTTCCATATAGGCAACCATCTTTTTGGCTGAAAGATTTTTCCTGGTAAATATTTTAATATTTTTTCTTGAAATATAGGTTCTCTTATACTCCGTAAACATGATTTTCTTCCTAAAATTATTTCACTTGGAGAACAATCTCCCCGTTTCTTTCTATGATATAATCTTCCGTAATCTGATCATTGGAAAGGAATTCCCCTTTCTTTTCTTCTGATGTGGAAAGGAAAAGATAATTGCCTGCACAATTGATTCCATAACAATCCATACCTTCATGTACCAGCTTATCTGCACTTCCATCAAGACGTACTTTTCGAAGTTCTTTGTCTCCTTCTTTGGAATAATAGAGCCATCCGTCATCGTAACCAATCTCCACATCCGACAATTCCAATCCATAAATTCCCTGCTGTTCATAAAGGAGATTTCCTTCCAGATCACAGGCATGAATGGAGTATTCATTTTCCAGAAAACGTTCCAGATACATGTGATCATCCTGAATAAAACCTCCGAAAAATTCATTTTTATTATCAAGCAGTTTTTGATTCCCACCATCGAGAGAAGCTCGCATCAAATGATAGGATTCCTTTTCATAATCATATTCAATATAATAGATATATTTTCCATAGAGATTAAACCACTGCACACTGCTATGGATCATGCATTCTTTGATCTTCTTTTGAATATCAAAACGCCAGATAGCATAGTCATCGGCCAGTCCATCTTCTGTCTCTTTTCCAACCATATAATAAATATATTCTCTGCCGTCCGATAGATGGGCATAGGAATAATTATCTCCAATTTCATTCTTTGCATGGCGGAATAAAATTTCCTGACCGCTGCCATCTAAGTCCATACTCATGATGGAATCGCTATGATTTTTTCCGCCATAATAGCAAAAATAAAGCTTGTTGGCATGACCTTCGGAATCTGTTCCAAGATTCAAAAAATCAACCCCGTCACCCTCCATTGCGTCATCCTGTCCAAACACCATCTCTGCCTGACTTGGAACAAAAGAATGATCTTCTGGGTCATAGGAGGTGGAAAGCAGATTTCCATTTTTATCAATATAATACTCATATTGTTCCTCTGCCAGACAAAAACGAGCTTTATTATAAAGATTGGCATTGGTATTTCCCTGAGAAATGATTCGCGCAAGCCATGGCTTTTCTGTCAGTAGATACCTACTGCCCATTATGGCAAAGAGAATCATCAGCAAGCCTGCCATTCCCCAAGCGAAGGATTTCACTTTTAGTGGACGGTCATCCTTTTCATTTTCTTCTATTTTTAATAGTAATTCGTTAATTTTGCTCTGATACTCTTCTATATTTTGAAATCGCTTGTCACTCAAAGGATGGAGCCCTTTTTTTAATAGGTAAGCCAATTCTTCTTGGAATTTTACTGAAAATTTATCAGTTTGATTCTCTTCAGAATTTTCTGTAATTCTGAAAGGAATCTTCTCCCAGCCTCTATTCTTAAGAGAAAATTTTTCCCCAAAGATCATCTGATAGAATACGGCAGTCACGGAATAAAGGTCGCTTGGAAAACCAATTTCATCAAATTCCTGTAATAAAATTTCCGGAGCAGTGTATCCCTCTTTCTGACTGAAGAAGCAATCGCTTTCCGAATCATTTAAATCCCACACGCTGTTGTAATCGATGAACATGGCACGGTCATCTAAAAGAAGAATATTATCCGGACTAATATCAAGGTTCAGCAGACCATTCTCGTGAAAGATATGGAGTGCATCTAATATCTGCGATAAAAGAACCGCTGCCTCCTTTAAAGAGTAAATCTTCTTCTCATTTATATGCTCTTCTAAGCTTACTCCACCGTGTAAAGGGAGAACAGAATAATATGTTCCATAGGCTTCGTAAGAATTCTGATTTCCGGAAATCGACTTGGGGTTTTTTTCCAAAAGACGAATATTCATCTCATTTCCCTTGCGGAAAAAGTATTTGTGATCCTCCATCCGCTTATTTTTCGTGGGTTCCCAAGAAAGAAATCCTTCTTCATCGCGGAAGATCGCAGAATCTTCATCATAGGGATATAATTCTTTCAACAACACTCTATGGGCAAAATCCTTGTTTAAAGTGTCCATATAGGAAGCTTCATAAACGATGGTGCTGGCTCCACAACCCACAAGGCGTTCAATCTTATACTCTATTCCACCCAGTATTCTTTTTTCTTTTGGTAATAAGAATCTTCTGCTATCCATTTTCATTCCTTTTTCATAAATCTATATTTTAAAATTACAATAAAATAGCCACTAATTCAATAGTGGCTACCAATTTTATATTCATTTCCCATCAAAGATCCAGACACCATTCTATCCCATGCTCCTGCGCATATTTGTTCATTTTTCGAATGGATCTATGGATGATGACACGTGTATTTCCTTCCGAACAATTTATCTTACGAGAGATTTCTTCCATCTTCATTTGTTCAAAAAAGCGATAATGAATCGCTTGCCTCTGTCTCTCATTGAGACAGTCCATCACCTTTTCAAAAATTTCCGTTGTCACCTCCTGATTGATTACACACTCAATAAGATTATCTTCCCCCGCAAGCACTTCCTGGTCCACCTCGTACAAAGAGAGATTAAGTTTTTTGTCTCGATAATAGTTTTTCAGCCGATTATCTGTAATAGCAAACAGCCAGGTGCTAACGGATCCACGATCTGGATCATAATTTTCCCAATCTTTATGACAATTCAAAAATATGTCCTGTGTCAGATCTTCTGCGTCCTCACGTATTCCAATCTTTTTCATAATGTATCCAAATACGATGGAATAGTATTGATCTACCATTTTTTCGTAACTTTTCTTTTCTTGCATACTGTCTCTAACTCGCCCCTCATTTTTTTCTGCATCGTACCAATACCCTTTTTCAAAATTGGCAAAAAACATCCCATTTGCAGATTAAAAGGGTCTTAAATGAATAAACGAGTGTGCTTATTTCGTTACATTTTTTCAAACAAAAAAGAGATACCATTGCGTTTTTTGCGCTTTGGCATCTCTTTTTTCTTTTTTCCCCGGGGGGAGTTTTTCAATCACGTTTTTTAAAGATTTTTTATAAAGAAAGGAGCAATTTATATGAAAAAGATTGCATTTAGAGTCACAATTTGTTTAATTATTTCCATTTTTGAGGCAAATTCACCATATTATGGTAATTTCAGTCTTCCAAACGTCACCATCGAGGCTTCTGCAAGCACTCATAGTGTTAAAAAGAAGAAGAAACTAAAAAAGAAAAGAAAAACCAAGAAAAATATTAATAAAATTAAGTAACAAAAAAAAGAGATGTCATCGCGTCTCCACGCTTTGACATCTCTACTGGTAAATTAATTAAATATTCATCAAGTCGCTATATTCCTTTAAAGCGCCCTCTGTATCGTGAGCCAGGACTTTCTTCGCAAGGATTTTACCGAGCTGTACTCCTTCCTGGTCAAAACTATTTACATTCCATAAGAATCCCTGGAACATAATTTTGTTTTCGTAGTGAGCAAGTAAAGCACCCATAGATTCTGGAGTAAGCTGATCCCCAATGATGATACTGGAAGGACGGCTTCCTTTGAAGACTTTATTGTTATCTTCGTCATCTTTTCCACAGGCAAATGCAACAATCTGAGCCACAACATTTGCACATAATTTCTGCTGGCTGTTGCTGTCTTCAATTACTACATCTGTTCCAAGCTGACTATTTCTAAATCCAATAAACTGTAATGGAACCATGTCTGTTCCCTGATGGAGCAGCTGATAGAAGGAATGCTGTCCATTGGTTCCTGGTTCACCAAAAATTACTGGTCCTGTTACATAATTTACTTCTTCCCCAAATCTGTTTACGGATTTTCCGTTGGATTCCATATCACACTGCTGTAAATGTGCTGGGAAACGGTTTAATGCCTGAGAGTAAGGAAGAATTGCTGTGGAAGGATACCCCTGAACGTTTCTTTCATAAAGACCGATCAATGCATCAAGCATTGCTGGGTTCTCTAAGATATCTTCATTTTTTGTAAGATCATCTGTAGCTGCTGCTCCAGCAAGAATTCTTGCAAAGATTTCTGGTCCAAATGCAAGGGATAATACTAACCCACCAACTGCTGAGCTGGAAGAGAAACGTCCGCCAATGAAATCATCCATGAAAATAGCTTCCATGTAATCATCGCTTTTTGCTAATGGGGAAGTTTCGCTTGTTACTGCAAGCATATGTTTAGTTGGATCAAGGTTTGCTTTTTCCAATGCATCTTTTACAAACTGACCATTTGTCAGTGTTTCTAATGTTGTACCGGATTTTGTTACTACGATAAAGAGTGAGCGGGATAAATCTACTGCATTTAAAACGGCAGCGGCATCATCAGGGTCTACATTACTAATGAATTTTGCATCCATTTTCAGGTTTCCTGTAGCTTTTGCCCAATTTTCTAAAGCAAGATAGATGGCACGAGGACCTAAATCACTGCCACCAATACCAATCTGTACAACTGTGTTATAAGTTTTGCCTTCTTCATTTACAAGTTCACCGGCATGAACTTTATTTGCAAAGTCGGCGGCACGTTTCTGTTGAGTAAGATAAAAGTCTCTTTTATTTACACCGTCAACGATAACATCTTCTCCCTGCTGTTTTCTTGCAAGGTGATGTAAAACACGACGTTTTTCTCCAGTGTTGATGATGTCACCATTATAAAGTGCTTCGAATTTTTCAACAAGCTGTGCTTCTTTGGCAAGAATACCAAGAGCTGCTAATACGCCATCATCTACTTCTTTGGCAGCAAAGTTATATACCATTCCCTCTGCCATAGGTACCTGATAACGTCTAACACGTTTTGCTCCGTTTTCACCGCTCATTGCTTCACGTAAATTTACTTTATTTTTAAATGTATTTAAATGTTCAAAGGATACTAATGTATCTAAGTTTTTCCATGCGATTGCCATGATCTTTCTCCTTATCCAAGATCAAAAGACAATATGGCAAGACATTACTCCATATCTTCAAGAATATGATCGCGATATTTGTTAAGAGCTAATCTTCCTGCTCCTGTCGCCATCATATTTTTCTTTGTTTTACATGGATAGATATAATCTATACTTCTGGAAAACAAATCATATTTTTCCATTTTTTTACATAGTTCTGGGAGAAATCTGTCTATAATTTTTCCTATTTCTCCGCCAATAATCAACTTATTATTGAAGACCATCCTAATGTTAGTGGCGAAAATTGCCAACCAGTCAAGGTAAGTTTCCAATCGATGGCAAGCTTCCTCGTCCCCTGCCTCCACACGTTTCATAAAGCTTTGGATTTCATGATCTTCATCCATCAATTTTGTGGCAGAAAGAAAAGCATCCGCACAACCCTTTTTTCCACAATAACATGGATCGCCATCTGGCACTAAAATCATATGTCCAATCTCTCCAGCATGGAAAGTGTCCCCTCGATATAGCTTTCCATCACATATGATGGCTCCACCAACAGACTCATTTAAAGAAAGATAGGTGTAATCCTCTCCATAAGACTGTAATTCTGTGTAACCACCGCTGTTGGCATCATTAAATACTGCCACTGGAACTGGAAACATCTTTCGGAAAAGATCCAGGCTCACATTATGAATGTTAAAAACGTGGGAATGAAGAATCCATCCACCTTCATCATCGATAATTCCTGGAAATGAGATTCCAACACAGAGTACCTGTTCCATGGATACATTACAACTTGCTAAGAAATTGTATGTTTTTGTTTTCAGTTCTTCATACCAGGAACCTTGATCTCTAAATTCCGTTTGAAAGCGAAAATCACGAACAATCTCTCCACCGTAATTGAGAAGAACCATACTGACGTGGTGAAGGCCCACATTAATTCCAACGGTATAAGCTGCATCCACATTTAAGGTAAGACATTTCGCTTTTCTTCCACCTGTGGACTCTAAGCTTCCACTCTCCATTAAAATACCAGCTTCCAATAATTCACTGACAATCTGAAGGGTTGTTGGCATACTAATATGTAAAGACTTTGCAATATCCTGTCTTGTTATACTGTCATTTTGAAATAAATTAAGAACCTGTTTATAGTACTGTTGTTTTTTCACGGTTGTCACCACCTAACTTATGCTACTTTTGTAAAAGTTTTTATCGAACTTATTATACTCTGAAAGATGGATTCAGACAACCTTAATCTATAACGATTTAAGAGTGGCGATATAATGTTCGCTTCAATTCTGAAAAACTTTTCACCTGGATTAATTTTTGCTTTAAACTTGTGTCTGTCGCAATACTCATCAGCTCATCATAAACTCGAATTAAGAATCCTTCTTCTTCACTTTCAATTTCTGGAATTCCCATAAGGAAAATCAGCTGAATCTCCTGACCATCATGATAAATAGGTTCAGGAAGAATTCCACAAGCAAGAACAATTCGACTGCTCTGATGCTGTAAACAATGTGGAATGGCGATGGACTCATCAAAGACCATGGTTCCTTTCTCTTCACGCTCTGCAAGACGTTTTCCAAAGTCCTGATCCAATTCTCCATCTTCAACCAATTGATCCACCATCATGGAAATCGCTTCTTCATAACTTTGAACTCCTTCTAAATAGAAGAAATGATTTTCTTCTATCAGCCCCGGCATGACGAACCAGTTGTTGTCCATCATTGGTATATCGACATGATTCCAATAGCGAATCTTTTCAATTTTATGCAGGAGTTCCTCCTCATTGAAAATTTCACTGATTTTTATTACTGCTTTTTCACAAGGAATATTCAAAGTTACCGTTGTCAAAATCAAATCAAACTGATTCAATAAATCAGAATCGATTTCTTCATCAGAAAATGTAGTGATCTCTGTGGAAGAATCCACAATTCTCTCCAGCTGAAGAGAAATTAAGCGGGAGCTAACACGTCCCGTTCCACAGATTACCGCAATTTTATATGCTTTTTTCTGCTCCATTTTCTGTTTGGTAAGGAATACTTCAAAATAAAAGGCTAAGAAACCTTTCTCTTCTAGGGAGACTTCCACCTGATAGGTTTCCTCAATCACCTTTGCTGCAATTCCAGACATCTGATAAGCAAGAGGATATTTATTTTTAAGGTCCTGAAGAAGGGGATTATTCACTTTTACGCCAAAACGAAGACGATTGATCATAAACATCATATGATATAAGAACTCTTCGGTAAGATCACCACTATCAATGGTAATATTCATTCTGCTCTTAATTTCGCCTAATATATTCTTCATAAGAGGGAGAATGCTTTCATCAAGCATGATCATTTCCATGTTTTTCACATCAGAAGGTGTTCTCATTCCTACCACTGGAAGAAAAACATATAGTCTCTCCTCCACAGGAATCTTGACATGGAGAAGATCTTCAAATTGATTCATCATATGATCAATGATCTCATATTCTTTTCTAGCTGTAAGCTTATAATAAGAGTCGGTCAGTTCTCCGATATAATGACCGGTGAGAAAACGATCCAGCATTAATGTGGTAAATTCGATGACAGATTCTCTTAAAGATTTATCGAAATTATATTCTTCCATGGTATCATGTAAGATTTCAATTACCTCCAAATCCAAAGGATAATCTCCATAAATCTCAGAATAATTGTTCTCTAATACATATCTTCGAATTCCAATCTCTGAACCAATCATGGTCAAACCTTTACTTGTCTTTCCCGCAATCTCAACTTCGTAGGATTCTAATTCCTGACGAAGCTTGTTCAAATCGCTGATCATTGTGGTGCGACCCACATTCATCTCATAAGCCAGTTCGTCTGTCAGAATAGGTTCCTCACTACGCATCAGCTTGCCAAATATATAGTCCATACGACGTTTTGGTGAATTCAAATCTTCGCTTTCAATCATATGACTGAATTTTTTACGGAAAATTTCTGCATCATAAATTCTCAAAACATAGCGTCCATGATAAAGGTCAATAACAGCGCAATCTTCCATCTCTTCATTGATCTGCTTGATATCATTCTTGATGGATCTTTCACTGACATTTAAGATGGATGCCAATGTATCAATTTTCATTTCATTTGATCGTCGCAGCAAAACCAGAATATTTGCCATACGATTTTCAGTGAATAAACTTTTCATAACCTCTTCCCCTCGAGTTTAACTATCTCCAGCCCGCAAATAAATAATAACTTTAATAAAAATATTTATTAAAGTGGCTCTTCAGGGGTAATGGTGGGTTAAAAACCGCCACAACCCCAGTGTTTATC
>JAUNNI010000008.1:0-1445 GCA_030531555.1 Eubacteriales bacterium
TCTAAATCCATTTCATTTTCCTTTCCCTCCTGTAATCACAGAAGCAAAAATCAGAAATGTCAATCTTCTGACATCTCCTCTCCAGTATGTACCATGTGAACCATGGCCTCCTCTAAAATGTCAACAATATGTTCATCATCCAAAGAATAGAACACATTCTTGCCCTCCCTGCGAGATTTGATTTGATGCATTTTTCGCATCACTGCCAGCTGGTGGGAAACAGCCGACTTCGTCATGTCAAGAAGAACCGCAATATCTCCAGCACATAACTCCTGTTCTTTTAATGCATAGAGAATCTTAAGCCTTGTTTCATCGGATAAAACTTTATAGAAAGTTACTACTTTCTGGATATCTTCGATTACAGGCATCCCCTGCTGTACCATCGCTATTTTTTCTGGAAATAATGCTTCACAGTCGCTCTTTTTTGTTGCCATAACTTACTCCTTTATGAAACGGAACAATTGAATGTCCGTTCAACTATTTTAATTATAGTTGAATATACGTTCAATTGTCAATAATTATTTGCATTATACATATTGTAATATTCATACCTGTATTGTATTGATTTTACCATTATAGAATAGCATAAGAATGAATTATTGCATATTAATCAACACAAAAAAGAAGGCACTTTCTAACACAATTCCTCTCTTTTTGGAAGATGGAATGGTTAGCAAGCGCCCCCCTTTTCATTTAACGGAACTGATTGATCTCTGGCATATATTCAAAACCAACGGCTTTTAATTTATCCAGGATTTCTTCTTTATTTAATTGGAGATCATCACAAAGCTGATCAAAATCTTTGTACTGATCACGTAATTTGGTATTCAACACACTGCTAAGCATAATTGGATCCATTGGAAGTCCACCCATTGTTCTTTCTCCTTTTTTGAATATAATTCACTTAATACTAGTCAAGTTTCTTAGTAAGAGCGGCACCAACACCACCTGTACCAATATGGCAGGATAAGTTCATTGGAAGATCACCATATTCGATATCAAACTCAGGAAAAGCTGCCTGAAGATCATTTATCCATTCCTCTTTGCCTTCATAACCAAAGGTACAGGCAGCCTGTACGCGAATCTTGCTTGGTGTGTGAAGATCCCACTCTGCCATCTGTTTTTCTAAAGCCTGGATAATGGTCTGTTTTGCTTTTTTTGCACTTCGAACTTTAGCAAATGCATCGAGAGATTCTCCATGATATTTTAAAATTGGACGGATCTTCAAAACATTACCGATGGCAGCCGCAATTGGTGTGATTCGACCACCTTTTTTCAGACGGTCGAGATTATCTACAGCGATAAATACAACAGAGTTCTCTTTTTCCTGATCCATTCTTTCGCGGATTTCTTTGGCTGTCATACCCAGATCACGAAGTGTAACAGCATCTTCCACTGCAGCACGCATAGGAACAGAAACTCTCTGTACATCTACTACTTCTACT
>JAUNNI010000008.1:1455-66941 GCA_030531555.1 Eubacteriales bacterium
CAATAAAAAGGAAATCATCATCAATGATATCGATACAAAAGCGCTGAAGGGTTATGATAATATTGCCCTCTTCGGACTGGATACGCGCGAAGGGGATCTGAAGAAAGACAGCCGTTCCGACAGCATCATAATCCTGAGCATAAACACAGGCATTTCCATAAGAACCGGATAAGCCACTGGAAATTGGGATATGAACCAATTCATCATGCTCTTCTAAAACCTGATCCCATAAGTCCATGACAGCACCCGCTGCTGGCTGAGAAGTGAAAATTGCTGCATCAGAACCTAATTTTTCATAGAAAAACTCTGCACTAAGATCCACTCCTTCGAGATAATCTACTCCATCAATGCTAAATGGCATAGGAAGTAAGAATACTCCCATCTGATCTGCTTCCTGCTGGGTCATACAGGAACTATCTGTTACGATTGCTACTTTGCTCATGTCAATTCTCCTAACTGTTTCTATCTATTATCGTAAGTCTAGCTATGACAATGGGGGAATTTCTATATAGTATTAGATACCATTAGAAATTGTTTGCATAACTAATATATATCATTTTTATTATTATATGCATATTGCTATATGCACCACTATATTTTATAGCGCTTTTCAGCACTTGTCAAACATGGTGATACCAAAATATTTTTTACCACATTCCCTCAAGAAAAACAATCTGTTTTTTCCTGTCTTTTCTTTACGAATTTTAAAAATTATAGTATTCTATAGGATGGTGATTTATAATTGATACACTTTATCCAATTAACGTGTAAAAATGATTTTCCACTCACGACATTTGCAGGAAATGCTTCGTGATTTTATAAGTTACAGGAGGTATATAAATGAGTAACCAGGTTTTTAAATTCCACAATGACGTTGATACTGACCAGATCATTGGTTCCCAGTATCTTCTTCTGCCGGATATTGAATCCATGAAAATCTATACGTTTGAATCCCTTGACCCGGATTTTGCCAAAAAGGTAAATCCTGGGGATATTGTTGTTGCTGGTGAAAACTTTGGCTGTGGTTCTTCCAGAGAACAGGCTCCAAGTGTTTTAAAAGCGTTGGGTGTAAAAGCAGTGATTGCCAAATCATTTGCCCGTATCTTCTACCGCAACTCCATCAATATCGGTCTTCCGGTTATCGTTTGTAAAGAGTTATACGATAATGTGGAGGATGGATACTCCGCAGACCTTGATCTTTCTGCCGGAACCGTTACCGTAGATGGAAAAGTTTATTCCTGTACCAAACTTCCGGAATATATGCAAAACATCCTTAATGCCGGTGGTTTGATCGCATCTTTAAATAAGGAGGAAGCATAATATGGGTATGACAATTGGCGAAAAGATCATCGCACGCGCAGCCGGTGTTGATTTCGTAAAACCAAATGATATTCATACAGTTACTTTAGACCGTATGATGAGTAACGATGGTACCACACATCTTACTGTAGATATGTACCATAACAAATTAAAAAATCCTCAGATTGCAGATAACAAAAAGGTTGTTTTCATCATGGACCACAACGTTCCTGCGGAAAATCCTAAGACTGCAGAAGCACATAAAAAAATGCGTAATTTCGCAAAAGAAAACGACATCGTTCTCTATGAAGGTCAGGGAATCTGCCACCAGATCATGATGGAAGATTTCGTTTGTCCTGGAGAGCTGATCTTCGGTGCAGACTCCCACACTACTACTTACGGTGCTCTCGGCGCTTTCGGTACGGGTGTTGGATGTACTGACTTCCTTTATGCCATGACAACTGGTACTTCCTGGGTTATGGTTCCAGAAACCATTCGTTTCAACCTTCATGGTCAGCTTCCAGAAGGTGTTTATGCTCGTGACTTAATTCTCACAATCATCGGTGATATCGGAGCAAATGGTGCCAATTACAAGATCATGGAATTCGCTGGTGATGGCGCTCATAATCTTTCTATTGATGACCGTATCGTTCTTTGTAACCTGACCGTAGAAGCAGGTGCAAAAGCTGGTATCGTTGAACCAGATGAAAAGGTAGTGGAATATTGCAAGGCCCACGGACGTGAAGCAGTTCATATGTTCAAGAGTGATGATGATGCTACATTTGCTAAAGTATATGAATACGATCTTAGCAAAATTAAACCAGTAGTTGTTCGCCCTGATTTCGTTGATAACTTCGCTACTCTTGAAGAAGTAAAACCTGAAAAAATTAAAATTGACCAGGCCTTTGTTGGTTCCTGTAACAATGGCCGTTTAGAAGATCTTCGTATCGCAGCAAATGTGGTAAAAGGTCGTAAGGTTCATCCAAATGTTCGTTTCATCGTTGCTCCTGCATCCCAGGCAGTTTACATTGAAGCGTTAAAAGAAGGCATCATCATGGATCTCATGGAAGCAGGTGCCATGGTTATGAACACAAATTGTTCCGTATGTTGGGGAAGCTGTCAGGGTGTCATCGGTCAGAATGAAAACCTGATTTCCACCGGAACTCGTAACTTTAAAGGTCGTGCAGGACATCCAACATCCAAGCATTATCTTGCAAACGCTGCTACCTGTGCCGCTTCTGCCATCCTTGGCTACATTGGCGGACCAGAAGATCTTCAATAAGAAAGGGAGGAAAGACAATGGAAAAATTCACTGGTAAAGTATGGATTCTTGGTGATGATATTGATACTGATATCATTATTCCTACAGAATACCTGGCACTCCCAACGGTTGAAGATATGAAACAGTACGGCTTCTCTCCTCTTCGTCCGGAACTTGCTTCCTTAATCAACGAAGGTGATATCATCGTAGCCGGAAAGAACTTTGGTTGTGGTTCCTCCAGAGAACAGGCTCCAGAAATTATCAAAGCCTTAAAAGTAAAATGTGTCATTGCAAAATCTTATGCGCGTATCTTTTTCCGCAATTCCATCAATAACGGTCTTCTTCTCATTGAAAACAGTGAGATTCAGGACGTGATCAAAGAAGGTGATCTCCTCACAGTAAATATGGGAGAATCTTTAGAATTTGACGGAAAATCCTACGAGATTACTTCCCTTCCGGATAATCTGATGGATATCATCAATGCCGGCGGTCTTGTGAAAGCAATGCAGAAACGTAACGGTTTAATTTAGGAGGGATCAACATGGGATATACATTAATTGAAAAAATCATTAAAAAGAATGCAAATCTTGATCATGTCGTTCCAGGGCAGATTGTTACTGTCAACGTGGACCGCGTTATGATTCATGATATTTTCATTCCTTTTGTTGCAGATAAATTTGAAGAAATGGGATTCACCAAGCTTTGGGATCCTGAAAAAGTGGTTCTCATCTACGACCACTTAGTTCCTACCAGTGCCGTAGAAGATGTTCGTCATTTCCAGATTGGAGATGCTTTCGTAGAAAAATATGGCTTAACAAATGTACATCGTCGTGATGGTATCTGCCATCAGCTGATGACAGAAGCCGGCTATGCAAAACCTGGCAATATTGTTTTCGGTACAGACTCCCACACCACAACTTATGGTTGTGTTGGATGTTTCTCCTCCGGAATCGGTTACACTGAAATGGCTTCCATCCTTGGAACTGGCGAAATGTGGGTACGTGTTCCTGAAACCATCAAAGTAATCATCAACGGTACTCTCCCAGCAAATGTTTCCGCAAAGGATGTCATCCTCCGCTTAATCGGTGATCTTCGTGCAGATGGCGCTACTTATAAAGCTCTTGAAATCACAGGTTCCACAGTTGACGCTATGTCCGTGGCATCCCGTATGACTATCTCCAACATGGCCATCGAAGCTGGAGCAAAATGCTGCCTCTTCCGTCCAGATGAAAAAACATGCGAATACTCTGAAGTTGCACTTTCTGATGTAGACTGGCTCTATGGCGACGAAGATGCTTCTTATGAAAGAGTTATGACATACCAGGCAGAAGATCTTGTTCCTGTTTGCGCATGTCCATCTCAGGTAGATAATATCAAAGCAGTATCTGAAATCGCTGGTGAAAAGATCGACCAGGTATTCATTGGTTCTTGTACCAACGGTCGTTTAGAAGACCTTGCAGTTGCAGCTAAAATCCTCGATGGCAAAAAAGTTGCTTGTAAATGTATCATCACACCTGCAAGCCGCAAGATTTACATGCAGGCCATCGAAGCTGGTTACATGGAAATCTTCGCAAAAGCTGGCTGTATCATCACTCAGCCAGGTTGCGGTCTCTGCTGTGGCCGTGCTGGCGGTATCTTAACAGATGGTGAAAAAGTCGTTGCTACCAACAACCGTAACTTCCTCGGTCGTATGGGTACATCTAAGGTAGGTATCTATCTTGCCTCCCCAGCCACTGCAGCAACATCTGCTCTTACTGCTACTATCAGTATTCCAGAAGATTTACAGTAAGATTTCATAGGATATACAAAAAACAATAACAATAAAGACCGAATCCTGGAAACTGTTTTATATCAGTTTTTTCAGATTCGGTCTTTTTCATTTTAATATTTCAGATTTCTACATTTGTTTTCTAACAATCTTATATTCATCGTCCATCTGAAAGTATGGGCAGCTTTCATAACTTGATGACATAAGTCTGGACATATCATCCTCATCCAGATTAATCATACATTCCGCAATATTCTCTTCATCATCTACCCAAAAGTGAGCACAATATTCACATTGATTCATCTTCTTTTCCTCTATATTCTTTCTCAAAAAATCTGACAAGCCATGTTTCTCATCCTTTTTTATACATCTTAACATTTCCATACTTTTTAATTTTATCTCTTAAATATCATTATAAGATTTCAACGATAAAAAAACAAGCCTTCCTTCCTTTTTCTTTCTATGCATTTATAAGAAAAAGTGATATAATAACAAATTAGGGAAATCATTCCAATACAGTTAGGAGGAAAAGAAAATGACTTTTGAACAGCAGAAATTAGTTCCTGCAAGAGATGAAAACTTAAAAAACGGCGCTTTCACAGTAATCAATGGTGAATATACAAAGAATTTTAATGTATATATTGTTGGCGAACAGCACGAAGAAGCAACAAAACACATCATGATGTTATTAGACCGTTCCACTGACAATGTACTTAGTTTCGGCATTAAAATGGGAGCACAGAAGAAATTCGGTGTAAGTATCTGGGACGAAGCAGATATTCCAGAAGAATTCAGAGCTTAATCTTAGCAGATTAGTAAAAACAATACTATTAATAAAAAGAGAACATGTCGCAGTAACGCCTTCGTTCATCCCTAAAAAAGAATGACAAAGGCGTTACTGCGATTAGTTTTTTAACATACGGAGCCAAAACGTAGATGCGGCTTTCCTTTTTATTCACAATGACCTTTTTCTTTGATCACATCAATGACAGAATCTACATATTCTTCACAGATTTCCATGGTTTCTGCTTCTACCATAACACGAATTACAGGCTCTGTACCACTTTCACGTACAAGAATTCTTCCGGTATCTCCCAAAAGATCTGCTACTTTCTGCACAGATGCCTGAACATCCGGATCATTCTGTGCTTCTGGTTTGCTCTTTACACGGATGTTTTTCAATACCTGTGGATAAATCTTCACAGGCGCAGCTAACTGACCAAGTGTCTGTTTTCTTTCCAGCATAACTTCCATCATTTTAAGTGCAGTAAGAATACCATCTCCTGTGGTTGCATGTTTGCTAAAAATAATATGGCCAGACTGTTCCCCACCAATACGGTAGTTGTTTTTGATCATACTTTCATAAACATATTTGTCACCAACTTTTGTTTTTTCATAGTCAATGTCAAGCTGATCAAAAGCTTTATAAAGACCAAAGTTAGACATTACTGTTGTTACAACAGTATTTCCCTTTAATTCTCCATTTTCTTTCAGATATCTTCCATAAATATATAAAATCAGGTCACCATCAATCACATTACCATTTTCATCAACTGCAATGCAGCGATCGGCATCCCCATCAAAGGCAAAACCAGCATCTAACTGTTTTTCACGTACAAACTCCTGAAGGATATTGATATGTGTGGATCCTGCATTCATGTTGATGTTGAGACCATCTGGAGAAGCATTAATCACATATGTTTTGGCACCAAGAGCATCAAATACGCTTTTAGCAATCATCCATGCACTACCGTTCGCACAATCCAAACCGATTCTTTTGTTTTTGTAGGAACGTGTTGCAAGAGAAATTAAGTATCCAATATAACGATTTCTTCCTGCAGAGTAGTCTACCGTACAGCCAATCTGATCTTTTACAGCATAAGGAATATCTATCTTTCCATCAATATATTCTTCCACTTTTAAGATGGTTTCTTCGTCCATCTTTTCACCTTTAGAGTTAATCAGTTTAATTCCATTATCATAAAATGGATTGTGACTTGCAGAAATCATGATACCACAATCAAAATCCTCTGTTCGAACCACATAGGATACACTAGGTGTTGTTGTAACATGGAGAAGGTAAGCATCTGCACCAGATGCAGTCAAACCGGAAACCAATGCATACTCAAACATGTAGCTAGATCTTCTGGTGTCTTTTCCAATCACTACTTTACATTTTTCTTCTTTATCCTGGCCGTAATACCAGCCAAGGAATCTGCCGACTTTATAGGCATGTTCCACAGTAAGGTTTACATTTGCCTCACCACGGAAGCCATCCGTCCCAAAATATTTTCCCATAATCTTTTTTCTCCTTCTGATTATTCCATCAGTTTATTCATGTCTCAGTGCAACGATTGGATCTAAATTCGCAGCTTGGACTGCCGGAATAAATCCAAATACAATCCCGATCAACATGGAGAACAAGATTGCAATAATAACTGCTGGAATACTAATTGCCACAGGTACTTCTGAAATCTTCGATATAATCTCAGCCATGGCAATACCCGCAATCGTACCAATCACTCCCCCTAAACTGGTAAGGAGAGCTGCTTCTGTAAGGAACTGAGCCAAAATACGATTTTTTCTTGCACCAATTGCCTTTTTCAGACCAATCTCACGGGTTCTTTCTGTTACAGATACCAACATGATATTCATAACACCAATACCACCTACCAGGAGGGAAATGCTGGCAATCCAAATCAACTGTTTGTTGGTTGCCGCACTAAGTTTTTCGGTGTTTTCTGCTGTCTCACTGATATCTTTTGCACTGTATTTTATTTCTTTGTTAGTAACAGCTTCATTCATAATCTCCTGCGCTTTTTTACCAACATTCTTCATGTCATCTGTAGATGCCGCAAGAAGCTTAGCATTATATGGCTCATCATAAGCTGCTACCATACACCAGTCCACATCAGGGATAATAACTGCTCCACTGGAGTTGGACTGATCATAGGCATATTCATAATAATCCTCCACAGAGTTGATCGTAGGCTCGAATGTAGAGGATTCTTCAATAATTCCGACTACGATAAACGGCTCGCCTTTGATCTCAATCGTTTTGCCAATTGGATCTTTATTAGAAAATAAACTGTTGGCTGCTATCATATCAAGAATAGCAACTTTGTGGTATTTCTCATAATCTGCATCCGTAAAACATCTTCCACGATTAATCACATAACCACAGGCATTGAGATAGTATTTATCTGCCCCAATCAATTTTCCCCCTTGAAGGGCTGTAGTATCGTAATAAACATAACTAATTCCAGATCTCTGAAGATAGAGACTTGCACATTTTACATCAGGGATTTCTGCAAGCTGTTCTCTCATATCATCATTATATACCGGAACTCCTTTTGGAATACCAGAGTATTCTGGTTCAAAATCATAGTCACCGCTCTCTGTTAAACGAACAGTAACCGTGTTGGTGCCCGAACCAATCAGATTCTTTTTGATGGTTTCATTGGTTCCTTGAATGGTTGAAACAATAGAAATAATTGCTGCAATACCAATAATAATACCAAGCATCGTCAAAAGAGCTCTGAGTTTGTGAGCCCAGATTCCCTGGAAAGATATTCTAATATTCTCAAACATCGTCAATCACCGTCTCTTTTGACCTTTCTAATAGATAATATTTTCATCATTTTCACTGATTTCCGTTTTTGCACCTTCTTTGACTTTCTTACCATAAGGGAAGGCGATGTAATCAGCGTTTGTGATTCCTTTTAATACCTGAATGTACTGTCCATTCAAAGTTTTTCCTGTTTGAATGTACTGTTTTTCTAATCGTTTCTTCGCACCAGCTTTCAGTACATAGCTACCGTTCGCATCGGAACGAATATATGCTTTTTGTAAATAAATGGATTCTTCCGAAGTTTCACCCATGGATTTCGAAGAATAAGTAATGGATACGGTATCTCCAGGGCTAAGTCCTTGTCCATTTTCAATGTAAGCAACAATTGGATAATATGAGCTGTTTGGGTTCCCATTATAACCCATTCCATTGTTATTTTCATTGGAAACCGGATAATCAGAAACCTCTTTTACAACTGCTTCAAATCTTTCATCCGTTTCTAAAGATTTACAAACGATGGTTCCACCTACCTGAACTGTCTCAAGGTCCATCTCACCAATCTGTGTTTTTACATAAATACCATCATCGGCACGAAGAATGATAACTGGGGTATCGATGGCAGGAAGAGCATCCACCGTATATGCAGTGGTAATCTTACCGGCAAGTTTCGCTTTTACCGTAGCCTTATCCACTTCTTTCTTTGCTTCTTTATAATTAATCTTTGCTTCTGAGAGATCTGTTTTTGCCTGTGTGATTTCTTCCTCTTTTGTTGCAATCGCATCTTTTAATTCATCCGCTGTGTAATTGTCATCATCACCAAAGTCGGAATCACCACCACCAAAGCCACCATTACCGCCAGAACCGCCATTGCCACCATTATTACTGATTTTTCGCTTTTTCACAGTAACTTTCATGGTTTTTGTCAATCCTCCAACAGTGCAGGAAATGGTAAGTTTTTTCGCCTTTTCATTTTCTGCCACCCAAAGGGATCCATTGCTGATAATGGTATCTTTTGATTTATTCCCAGATACTGCCCACTTAATATGAGAAGTCAAGATCGAGGAAAGATTTGCATCATTATTACGATCCTTTTCCATTTTTGTGGCAGCAGTAAATGTATAACTTGTTCCTGTAGTGACAGTTTTTATCTTAGGTTTAATATTTAATTCTTTCACCGTTACCAATAAATATTTGAGTTCCTGAATGGTAAGGCTTCCCACCTGATTCATATTTTCTGTAAAGATCGAATATGGAGCCACACTAACTACTCCTGTAGGCTCTTCCCCCGCATTATAAGCTTCTAAGGATTCATATTCTTTGAAAACCGCAAAAATACCTTTTTTCATCAGATCACTGATTAATTTCATTTTGATTCCGCGGGATTCTCCTGTTACAGAGTTCTTTACCATAAGAAATACGTATGGTGTTTTCACTGTTTTTCCATCACCGGACGCATGAATTGCACGATCATCTAGGCTTTCGATTGTTTTACTTTTTGGGGTATCCTTTTCCACTGGTACTGGTTCTGGTTCTGGATCCTCTTCTGTAGTAGCTGTAGATTCCGTAGGAGTTTCATGTTCCTCTTCCGTAGAAGAATCCTCACCTTTTTCTGTGCTGGCTTCTTCTTGTTCTGTCGTGGACTCGCTACCGGAAGCTTCCTCTGTTGTAGCATCCTGACTTGGTCTCGTTTCTTCTGTTTTTTCCTGAGAAGATTCTGTTGTAGGCTGACTCTGCTCCTCCGTTGTAGGGTCTGTCACCTCTTCCATTAAAATCAATCCCATATTTCTTCCACTGAGAAGATTTGGAAATGCCTCTAATTTATTATTAGAGGAAGTTTTGTTTGAGCTTGTCCCGCTTGTATTTGTGCCAGACGTATTGGATGAGCTCGAATTGTCAGACGATTTGTTTGTTGCTTTCGTCCCTTTCAGTTTCTCCAGTTCCTGCTCCATCGCTTCAATCTTCGATTTAGCTGCCTTGATTTGGAGTTCCTGAAGCTTCAAGTTCAATTCCTCTTCTTCCATGTTGTATTTGAGCAAAATATCTCCCTCTTTTACAACATCGCCTTCTTTTACGTAGATTTTTTCCACCTGTTTCGTCTCATCAAGAAGTACTTCCTGCACATAATCTGTAGTGAGGGTTCCATAGATATCCGAATCCTCCTCCCACCAGTCTGCGCAGTTCAAGGTCTGAACAGGGTACACCCCAATTTTTGTCTGATTTTTACTACGGTAGAAAAAGATTCCACCTACAATACCGCCAGCTAGGAGTAGAACCAGCAAAGAACCAAGCAATATTCCTGTCTTATTCTTCTTTCTCACCGTCGTCTTTTTCATTTTCGACTTCTTTGGAAAGAGCTTCGTCATTCTTCATTGCCTCCTTTCGCTTTCTCTCCACATCTTCCTGAATCTCACCATCGAAAATGTGAAGCACTCTTTTGGCATGATTTGCAATATTTGCATCGTGGGTAATCATAATAATGGTTACCCCTTCTTCATTTAATCGTTTAAACAATTCCATGACCTGGACACCAGAACGACTATCCAGTGCACCAGTTGGTTCATCCGCAAGGATAATCTTCGGATTATTTACAAGGGCCCTTGCAATGGCAACACGCTGCTGCTGTCCACCGGATAACTGTGTTGGTTTAAATGAAACACGTTCTTCAAGACCTACCCTTTTTAAGGCAGCATAAGCAATCTGGCGGCGTTTTTTCACCGGTATTCCGGCATAGCTTAATGGTAGTGCCACGTTGTCAAGCGCTGTCATCTGAGATAACAAATTAAAGCTCTGAAAAACAAATCCCAGCGTGTTAAGACGAAGATCTGAAAGTCTGTCTTCACTGTAATCAATAATAGACTCTCCTTCTAAGAAAAACTCTCCCTTTGTTGGACGGTCCAAACATCCAATGATATTCATCCGAGTGGTTTTTCCAGATCCGGAAGGACCCATGATTGCCACATATTCTCCTTCATCAACTGATACATTAACATCCTTAAGAACCGGAACGACAATCTTGCCACTCATGTAATCTTTATATATGTTTTTTAATTCAAGAAGCATAAAACCTCTTCCTTTCCTATCACACTTCCGTTCTTTTACGCATTATGGGAGTTCTTCATAATCCCCCTGATCACTTTCTTCGTCAAAGTATTCTTCATCATTGAAGCTTTCATCACCGAGATTCTCATCAAAATCTCCTTCATCGAAATCTTCTTCCATTTCATCGCCGTAAAGATCATTGGTTACCTCGGAATCATCATCCTCATCAAGTCCTTCCTCTGTATAAGGATCAACTGTTGTTGTTTTCATTCCGTCACGCAAATCCATATCATCGCAAGCGATGTAATCATTTTCATTGATGCCCTTTGTAACCTGATATTCATCAAGTTCTTCATCATATTCTCCAACTTCTATCTTACGTTTTTGCAGACGACCTTTTCCATTGTCTGCCCATACATAATAATTATCCTCTTCCACAAGGATATACGCGGAAGCAATCCAATAACCTTCTTTTTCTTCATCCTGCCCATTATCTGGCTCGATGAAAACATGTTGACCCATCATGAGTCCATCATCACTGTCTAAAGTAACATAGAAATTATAATTGGTTGCAGACTCCATGGAGTTTCCTTCTTCATTAAATTCTTCCCCTTGGGACTGTTCTTCATTGGCAGTGGTTTCCGTTTTCTTTGTTGAAATTGTTCCGGTCCAGGTCTGATCATCAATTCTGGAACGAACAATAACTGCCGTTCCTTCTGCGATACTAGGTGCATTTGTTTCATTGATCGTTCCTTTAATACGGTAATCACCGATGGCAAGAACTGTCATGTAAACATTGGCATCGTCTGTATTTCCATTGGAAAAGCCTTCACTGTATCCAGCTTCATCATCACTGGAAGAATTACCAAGTGCAGCGTTGATATTTTTAATCACACCGTCCATCTTACTCTTTACAGTAGCATCTTTGATGGTTTTCTTAATTTTCTCAATCTCGTCTTTTGCAGACTTGATACTGAACTCATTCTTTTTAATTGTTGTCTGTGCAGTGAGAATCTGGGTCTGAAGCTCAATCTTTTCTGTGGAGCTTGCACCGTTCAAATCAGAATTATAGGTTTGAATATCTCGATTTAACTGATTAATCTCATTCTGTAATGTTTCCAACTCCAGTTCTTTCTTTTCCTGGTTGAGTTTCAGTTCTTCTGTATTATATTCAAATAATTTGTCACCTTTTTTAACCTCGTCACCTACTTTTACATAGCATTTTGATACAGACATATCAGCATCTAAGGTGATCTTCCAGGAATCCTGTGCTTCTACCACACCTGTATAGCGATTACTTCCACCATTGGCTGTTCCAAGTCCTGCAAGTACACTTACCGATTGAACATACACCTTGCCGCTATCACTGCCATTAATATTCTTTACAACAAGGAAAATAGCAAGGCCAAGAACAAAAAGGATTCCTCCTACAATGAGAACAATCTTTTTCTTGGAAATCTTTTTGTCATCTTCAATCTTCAGGTATTCCACGCCATCTTCTTGAAGATTCAGTGGATCAAAATCATCTGGCTTATCCTGAGAAACCATCGATTCATTTTTGCCTTCCTCTTTTTCTTTCTTTTTGCCCCAAGGCATACGGAAGGCTTTCTTTTTAGGCTTATCCTGAGAATTTTCTTCAGAGTCATCCTCTAAAGACATGGCGTCATCTATATCAGATAATGGTGTCATCGGAATATCGTCTTCATTTTTCTTCTTGCGAATCATAAGTATCCTCCTAATTCCAAACTTTCACATTTGGTATGATAACACAAATCGATTGAAAATGCACCTTTTCCCCTCAGAATTAAAACAATTTTCACATTTACACATTTTCCTTTAGATATTCTTTCAAAATAATTACATAAAAAAGGGTCGGAAAGTTCCACCTGTCAGTGGTATTTCCAACCCTTTACTAAAAATTCATTATATTATTTTAAATTCTTGATTCTTTCCATGGCACGAACCGTATTTTCATAAGAACCGAATGCAGTAAGACGGAAATATCCTTCTCCGCTTGGACCAAAGCCTGATCCAGGAGTTCCTACGATATGTGCGGTTTCAAGAAGATAATCAAAGAATTCCCAGGATGTCATCTGATCTGGAGTTTTCAGCCAGATGTAAGGAGCATTCACACCGCCAAATACAGTGAATCCAGCGTTCTGTAATCCTTCTTTGATTGTCTTGGCATTGTTCATATAGTATGCAACCTGTTCTTTTAACTGTGCCTTACCTTCTGGTGTGTAGCAAGCAGCCCCTGCTTTCTGGATGATATATGGAGCTCCGTTATATTTTGTTCCATGTCTTCTTGCCCAAAGAGAATGTAAAGTAACATCACCTGCTTTTAAATCCTTTGGAATCACAGTATATCCAAGACGAGTTCCTGTAAATCCGGCATTCTTGGAGAAACTCTTTAATTCGATGGCACAAGTTCTTGCGCCTTCACATTCATAAATGGTATGTGCCACATTGTCCTCACTGATATATGCCTCATAAGCAGCATCGTAAATGATTACCGCACCGATTTTATTCGCATAATCTACCCATTCCTGAAGCTGATCTTTTGTGATTGTAGTTCCGGTTGGATTATTTGGGAAACAAAGGTAAATAATGTCCGGTGTTTCTTTTGGGAATTCCGGAACAAAATTATTCTCCGCTGTACATGGCATATAGATGACATTGCTCCATGTTCCAGTCGCTGCATCATAAGTGCCGGTTCTTCCTGCCATAACATTGGTATCAACATATACAGGATATACAGGGTCACATACTGCAATCTTGTTATCTACACTGAAGATTTCCTGAATGTTACCGGAGTCACATTTTGCTCCATCACTTACGAAGATTTCATCGGCATAGATTTCACAGCCATAAGATTTATAATCATGTTCTGCGATTGTGCTTCTTAAAAATTCATAACCAAGATCCGGCGCATATCCTTTAAATGTTTCCGCTGCTGCCATCTCATCAACGGCACCATGAAGGGTTTCAATAATCTTTGGAGCCAATGGTTGTGTAACATCACCAATTCCGAGACGGATGATTTCCTGTTCCGGATGTGCCTGAGCATATGCATTTACTTTCTTTGCGATATTGGAAAACAGGTAGCTTCCTGGTAACTTTAAATAATTATCATTTACTTTAAACATATGGATAACCTCACTTTACTTCACATAATAAAATTAAGTATTATGATTTTTTTATTAAATAAAATTGCAATTCTTGCCCCTATTCTATCACTTTTTAAGGTATTTTCCAATATGTTTTTTCACTTTTTTGAATTTTTAATTTAAAAATCATTCAAAATACCATCAAATACTGTCGTAGCACTTCCTGTCATATAAACAAGGTTTTCTTCACGATCCCAACGAATCTGAAGATCGCCACCAAGCAGATGAATGGTAATCTCATCATCGGTAAGGCCATTTAAGATACAGGCAACTGCTGTCGCACATGCGCCGGTTCCGCAAGCCCATGTCTCTGCTGCCCCACGTTCCCAAACACGCATATTTACTGTTTTGCGATCAAGAACTTCTACAAATTCTGTGTTCACACGACGTGGAAAGACCGGATGATTTTCAAAATGAGGTCCCACTGCTTCAATGTCAAGATTCTTAACATCATCCATGAATACGATGGCATGTGGATTCCCCATGGAAACACATGTCATTTCATAAGTTTTTCCACAAACTTCAATCGGCTCATTGATTACAGGACTCTGTTTTGCAATAACCGGAATCTTTTCTGCTTCTAAAATTGGAGATCCCATATTCACTTTGATAAGCTTGGCTTTTCCATCTTCCACTGTAAGAACAAGATGCTTAATCCCTGCCAGTGTTTCCACATCAAACTCCGTTTTATCCGTCAGACCATAATCATAAACATATTTTCCAACACAACGGATTCCATTTCCACACATTTCAGCCTGGGATCCATCCGCATTGTACATTACCATTTGAAAATCTGCCACTTCAGATGGGCAAATCATAATAAGTCCATCAGACCCAACACCAAAATGTCTGTCACTGACAAATTTTGATAATTCTGATGGGTTTTCCACTGTTTCCTCAAAACAGTTTACATATACATAATCATTTCCGATTCCGTGCATTTTTGTAAATTTCATCTTTTCTTCCTAACCTTTCCTAATACTATGAATCCTTTTGATTGCTTATTTAGAATTTATATAAATACTGTTCTCTTTCCCAGTCTGTGACATAGGCGCAATAAGACTCCCATTCTTTCTTCTTGGCATGAAGATAACGTTTGTAGATGTGTTCGCCAAGAACTTCTTTCACAAATGGATCCTCTTCCATGGCCGCAATCGCTTCCCCCAGAGTTCGTGGTAATTTTTCCACACCAAGCTCTTCCAGTTCTTTTTCTTTCATCAGATACATGTTGCTACCGATTGGTTCTGGAGGCATGATTTTATGGATAATACCATCGAGTCCCGCTGCGATCGATAAAGCCAGCACCAGATATGGATTGGAGGCGGAATCCGGACTTCTCAGTTCCACGCGGGTACTTTGTCCGCGAGAGGATGGAATTCGAATGAGGGGACTTCGGTTAATCTCTGACCATGCAATACCAGTTGGTGCCTCATAACCAGGGATCAGGCGTTTATAGGAGTTAACCAGAGGGTTACAAACACAGGTAATTGCCTTTGCATGTTTCATTAATCCTGCAATAAAATAGAGACAATCCTCACTAAGTCCCATCGGTTTACTTTTATCAAAAAACAGATTCTTTCCATCCCGATGCATGGAGAAATTAATATGCATACCAGATCCATCCACATCACCCAGCGGCTTTGGCATAAAAGTTGCAAAAAGTCCATGTCTTTTGGCAATTGATTTTACAACCATCTTAAAAGTCTGGATATTATCTGCTGTTTTTAATGCGTTGCAATGATGGAAGTCAATCTCATGCTGGGCAGGTGCCACTTCATGATGGGAAGCCTCCACTTCAAATCCCATTTCCTCCAAAGTAAGAATGATATCTCTTCTGGCATCTTCGCCAAGATCCAGAGGTGTAATATCAAAATAACCTGCTCGTTCATGGGTCAATGTGGTAGGACGCCCATTTTCATCGGTGTGGAACAAGAAAAATTCACACTCTGGTCCCACATGGAAATGATATCCCAATTCATTTGCCCGTTTCAAAACCTTCTTTAACAGATATCTGGAGTCGCCTTCAAATGGGATTCCCATAGGACGATACACATCACAAATCATACGGGCAACTTTTCCTCTTTGTGGTCTCCAGGGAAGAATGGTAAATGTATCAAGATCTGGATAAAGATACATATCAGACTCCTCCACACGAACAAAACCTTCAATGCTAGAGCCATCAAACAAACATTTATTATCTAAGGCCCTTTCCAGCTGGCTCGCTGAAATTGCCATATTTTTCAGGGCACCAAAGAGATCCGTAAACTGAAGACGGATAAATTCCACATCATTTTCTTTTACTAATTGAATGATGTCCTGCTTGGTATACTTCTTCATACTTTTATCTCCTTTACCATCGGATATGATCTCCTTTTTCAAAAAAGGATACATAGAAAATGTATCATTTTTTCAGAAAGAAATAAAGTATTCTTTCGAATCCTTACCATTTCTTGCATTTTAAGCAAATCTATGCGAAAATATTCAAACAAAAATACATAAAAGGATAAAAACTTATGCAAAAAATAAATTATCAAAAGTTACTGGATCAAATCATTGATCAGCTTCCAAAGGAAATCGATGCAAAACCGACTTTATTCCTTCATGCCTGCTGCGCTCCTTGCTCCAGCTATGTTTTGGAATATCTTCATACTTATTTTAAGATTATTGTTTATTTTTATAATCCTAACATTACACCAGAGGAAGAATATGAAAAACGTCTGGCAGAAATTCGTCGTTTCATCCACAATGCCGGTTACGAGGATGAAATCACTCTGATCGAAGGGAATTACGATCCCGAACGCTTCTTTGCCATGGCAAAAGGCATGGAAGACTTACCGGAACGAGGACAGCGCTGCTATCACTGCTATGAGCTTCGTATGAGAGAAGCTGCCAAAGAAGCGGTTACCTATGGTGCTGATTATTTCACCACCACCTTATCCATTAGTCCTCATAAAAATGCCGCCTGGATTAATGAAATCGGAGAACGTTTGGCCACAGAATACGGTGTGGCTCATCTTCCTTCTGATTTCAAAAAAAAGAGCGGATATCTCCGCTCCATTGCTCTTTCCGAAGAGTATAACCTCTATCGTCAAAATTATTGTGGTTGTATTTTCTCAAAAAATGCTCTCAAGTCTTCTTAATAAATTTCGCATCACATTTCGGGCAGGTAATCTCAATCCTGCCTTTTCCTTTTGGAACACGAATTCTAAGATTACATTCCGGACAATCGAAATATTTAAAATTCTTCTTATCTTCAATCATCGGAAGATCTTCTTTCTCATCGCGGCTAGGTGCTACCTTGTCTAAAAAACGAAGATTTTCATCCCAACGCTTTTCTTTCTTGGGAGAAAAGGTTCGAAAAAGAACAAACAGAAGTAAAACCCATCCTACAATCCCCAGGGCAAGACCAACATTTTCTGGATATATCATGAAAATCAGATTAAAAATACTAATCAAGAAAAGCAGAAAAATGGAAAGACAATCAAATCCATAGATTTTCGTCATTAATTGATTCTTTTCTTTCATATCAAGTCCCCTCCATCTTTTCAACATTTCTACATAAAATACTTTTTATTTATAATAATTTCTAAAATCCTAATAGGAACTCCTAGAATAATCCCGCAAGAAGCATAACGATCTTACTTCCGCAACTCATGATGAATCCGGCAAGAATAACACCGCCCATAGCAGCTTTTACACTTGTTTTAAAATCCATATTCAGGATACTGGCTGCTAAAGTACCGGTCCAGGCACCAGTTCCCGGAAGCGGAATACCTACAAACAAAAGCAAAGCAAAGAACAAGCCTCTTTTTCCTGCAGCACTTTCCAATTTTTTACCGCCACGTTCTCCCTTTTCCAAGAAAAAGTTTCCAATCTTGCCTAACACAGATGGTTTATCACTAAGCCAAACCAAAATTTTTCTGGCAAATAAATAGATAAAAGGTACTGGAATCATATTTCCAATGATGGCGATCACATAACTTGGAATCAATGGTAATCCTAAAACCTGAGAAAATGGAATTGCTCCACGAAGCTCAACAATTGGTACCATGGATACCAAGAATACAAACAAATATTTTTTCAATGTTCTTCTCCTTTTTCTTTCCACGCGAATTCAGCCTTATCGGAATCCCGAGCCCAAATACAGCGTGAAACAAATGCTGATTAACTATATAACAGAATCTCTGGAAAGTCAAATAAAAGCCTCTCCAAACTTTTCATCATTTTTACATCCTGTCTTTATTACGCAGTAAGGATGATTTCATTGTTGCAATGAATTCCTGATTGGTTCTGGAGTTCTTAAAAATACGTAAAATCTGTTCCATGCTTTCCTCCGAGTGAGGACCAGCCATCTCTCGATGCAGCGCATACCCTACTTCCATTTCTTCTTTGGTTAAAAGAAGATCCTCTCTTCGCGTTCCGGATTTCTGGATATTGATTGCTGGGAAGATTCGTTTTTCAGAAAGCTTACGATCAAGAACCACTTCCATATTACCAGTTCCTTTAAATTCCTCAAAAACAACATCATCCATTTTACTTCCAGTGTCAACAAGGGCTGTTGCGAGAATCGTCAGACTTCCTCCTTCACGCATGTTTCTTGCTGCTCCAAAGAATTTCTTTGGCATGTGAAGAGCTGCCGGATCAAGACCACCAGAAAGAGTTCTTCCACTTGGAGGAACCAGAAGATTGTAAGCTCTGGCAAGACGAGTGATACTGTCAAGAAGAATAACAACATCTTCCTGATGTTCCACCAGACGTTTTGCACGCTCCAAAACCATCTCAGACACTTTACGATGATGTTCTGGCAATTCATCAAAAGTGGAATAAATAACTTCCGCATTTTCTCCCTCAATGGACTCTCGGATATCGGTAACCTCTTCCGGACGTTCATCGATCAGAAGAACGATCAATTTAATATTAGGGCTTGATTGAATAATACTTTTTGCAATTTGTTTTAAAAGGGTTGTTTTTCCTGTTTTTGGCTGAGAAACAATCATGCCACGCTGCCCTTTACCAATCGGGGATAAAAGATCCAGCATACGCATGGAAACCGGCCCACCTGGGGACTCCAGATGGATTTTTTCATTTGGAAAGATTGGTGTCAGATCTTCAAAATTCTTTCTTTTTTGTGCTTCATATGGCTTATATCCATTGACAGAATCAATATAAACCAAAGCGGCAAACTTATCATTTGGGGAATTAAACTTCGTGCTTCCACAAAGAATATCACCTGTTTTTAAATTAAACTTACGAATCTGAGAATGGGAAACATAAACATCATTTTCCCCGGAAAGATAGTTATCACAACGAATAAATCCAAAGCCACCTTCTACCAATTCCAAAATCCCCTTGGTTTTTGTCTGGCGGTCGCCTCGATAAGAGGAAGTCTCTGCCACTTGTTCAGAATATGCCTTTCCTTCTTCTATCTTACTTTCTGCCTCATATCTTTTTTCTTCGCTATTTCTTTCGTTACTATTATCTGTAACTTCTCTGTTTTCTACCTTTACAGAAGGAACAATTTCTACATTTTCTTTTTCAGAAAAGGATGGGGAAGTCGACTCATTTTCTTCTAATACACGAATCAAATCATCCTTTTTGAGTGCAGAAATGCCCTTTAACCCTCTTTCTTTTG
Source organism: Eubacteriales bacterium (assembly GCA_030531555.1). Taxonomy (GTDB): domain Bacteria; phylum Bacillota; class Clostridia; order Lachnospirales; family Lachnospiraceae; genus Anaerobutyricum. The sequence continues at coordinate 21,193 of JAUNNI010000008.1, forward strand.
CCTCTGCGCGAAGCTGGGCCAACGTCATTTTTGAATAATCCATATGGAATCTCCTTTTTATTAATACTGATATCAAATCATTTCTTATGTATTCTTTTGTACAGTTTGTGGTATTTTTTCTGATGTTCGCTAAAATGAATAATCGTAGAATATAAGCATGGAAAGCCATGCAATCAATAAATGATATGGAAAAGAATCTTAAAAAACCTGTCACTATAATATTAAGGTCAAAAGATAATACGACTGATTTCGCTGCAAAGCAACTTCCATCAGCCTGCAAAACATTCATCTTACATCATGATAACATAATCTCATTAAAAAACAACCTTTTTTCCATTCTCTTTCTTGCGTAAAAGAATAGCAAATGATAGAATAAATCTTGTCTTTACAAAAATCACGTACAAAATGGATGAATCAAATGGAACGATATTACTCCTATTCCCGTTTTTTGAAGGAATATTTCGGAGAAAAAATATATAAAATATGTCTGGATGGAGGATTTACCTGTCCAAATCGAGACGGCAGTCTCTCCACATTGGGATGCCTTTTCTGTAGCGAAGGTGGCAGCGGCGAGTTCGCCGAACAAGCTCACCTTTCCATCACAGAACAGATTATCAAGGGCAAACAGCAAACCGCCAACAAATACCAGGGCGAAAAATACCTTGCCTATTTTCAGGCATTTACCAACACTTATGCCCCTGTTGAAAAGCTCCGTACTCTCTACGAGGAAGCGTTAAACCGAGAGGAAATATGCGGATTGATCATCGGCACCCGACCTGATTGCTTACCAGAAGAAGTTTTGGATCTTCTAGAAGAGTTACAGAGCAAAAAACCTGTTTTTCTGGAATTAGGCTTTCAAACCTGCCATGATAAAACTGCTCGTTTCCTAAATCGCGGTTATGATTCCATCGTCTTTGCCGATGCCGTAAAACGTTGCGCCGAACACAAAATTCGTGTGAGCGCGCACATTATTCTTGGCTTACCAGGGGAAAGCATGGAAGACCAGTATGAGACGATTCATTTTCTTAATAAACTTCCGATTTCCGGAATCAAGATTTCCATGTTGTACCTTTTAAAAAATACACCGCTTGCTGCCCATTATGAAAAACATCCTTTTCCTTTATATACGATGGAAGAATATGTAGATGTCTTAGTGGGTTGCCTGGAACGTCTTCGTCCCGATATCGTTATCGAACGTATCACGGGGGATGGTCCGCGTAAACTCCTGATCGCACCAGAATGGATTTTACATAAACGATATGTGCTAAATACTATTCAAAAAGAATTAAAACTACGTAATACTTATCAAGGGAAGAACTATGTCTGAAGAATCTTTAACACTATACAAATTAATGATTTTATATATGCTCGATAACCTGGATTTTCCAATGACAACATCACAGCTCAGTGAATTCTTCGTCAACAATGGCTATACATCCTACTTTCATCTACAGCAAGCCATCAATGAATTAGACGATTCCGAATTCATCATGGGAAATGTGGTTCGCAATACAACCAATTATCATCTTACCATCTCCGGCAAAGAAACTCTGGATATGTTCGAACAGAAGATCCCGGAACCAATCAAGAAAGATATCCTCGACTATTTTGCCATGAAAAAATACCAGCTACGAAAAGAAGTGGATATCACAGCAGAATACTTCCCAACAAAAAAGGGAGAATACATGGTAAAAACCCAGATTAAAGAAAAAGGGACTATTTTAATGGAAATGAACCTCAACGTGATTTCCAAAGAACAGGCTATTGAAGTCTGTGATAAATGGTCCGATAAATGTGAATCCGTATACAGCAAGATTATGGAGATATTGCTGTTGGATTAGGGGATTTGGTGGCCAGCGGCCTTCGAAGAGCCCTGAAAATTGCATCAACAATCCAAAGAGATGGAGAAAGGATCCTCCATCTCTTTTTTGTATCCAAACAGAATAACTGCCCATTGTCCCCAACATTGCTCCGCACTACTCCTCCCGCTCGCCTATTCGCCCTGTCTACCGGCAAACTCCTCACTTCGGTTTTCAACCTCCGTTCGTCAAACAACCTCCCGACAGGGCTAACATCGCAGTCGTCCTAACGTGCTCCCACAAAGTCGGCTACATGGGCAGTCCTTCAGCCTGGATAATCTATGTTTTTGTTGAGGATCCTTTTCAAATATATCTCTTCGGATTGTTTTTTGCTCTTTCGCGCCACTCCCGATGCCAATTCGAAGGCCGCATTTACTCTTTGGCCCCGAGAGGGGAAAGCGAATGATGCTCTTTTTCGTCTGACCGGGCACCGCCCACAGTCAGACGGTTTTCATTAACTTCGCATTTTCGTCTGACCAGGAAACACTCCCAGTCAGACGGTTTTCATTAAAATAAAAATAGAGCTGCCACTTTCCGTGACAGCTCATTTCGCTTCATTTTTTCAATTTTCGGGTCATCCGAAGGCCGCACCCTCGTATTCCTTATTCCTCTGGAATCTCCATTTCTTCACCCAAAGCATAGGTCTCAATCAGTTCCCAAATCTCATCTCTTCCTGCTTTTGTCACTGCAGAAAATGGAATGATTGGAACTCCTTCAATCACCTTCAGGCTTTCTTTTAAAATCTTCAGATGTTTCTGAAGCTGACTACGTTTAATTTTGTCTGCTTTGGTTGCTACAATTACTGGAGAATATCCATTACTTAAAATCCAACGATACATTTGGATATCATTGTTTGTTGGCGGATGTCTCAAATCAATGAGCAAGAATACCATTCTTAACTGTTTTGATTTATGGAGATAATTTTCAATCATTGGTCCCCATTTTGCCGCAACTTCTTTGGATACTTTTGCATATCCATATCCTGGAAGGTCAACAATATAAATCTCCTGATTTACATTATAAAAGTTGATCGTCTGTGTTTTTCCAGGCTGGGAAGAAGTTCTTGCGAGGGACTTGCGATTCATTAAGGCATTGATCAGGGAAGATTTGCCCACATTTGATTTTCCGGCAAAGGCTACTTCAGGTAACTGGTTTTCCGGAAGCTTACTGGTGATTCCACAGACGGTTTCTAATGCCGCACTTTTAATAATCATCGTTTCGTCTCCTTTCTCTTAGGATAAGAGTGCTTTTTCTAAAACCTCTTCCATCTTGCTAACAAAGGAAATGGTCATTCCTTCTGTAATTTCTTCTTCTAATGTTAATACATTATGCTCGTTCTTGATTGGAACAAGAACTTCTTTAATTCCTGCTGCTTTGGCAGCAAGTAATTTTTCTTTTAATCCACCGATTGGAAGGACTTTTCCACGAAGGGTAATTTCCCCAGTCATGGCAAGGTCACTACGTACTTTTTTGCCGGTGATGGCAGAAAGCATGGCAGTGGCCATGGTGATACCAGCACTTGGTCCATCTTTTGGCACAGCACCTTCTGGAATATGGATGTGGAGGTCATTCTTTTCGAAATATTCGGCTTCAATTCCATAAGAATCTGCAATAGATCGAATATAACTAAGGCCGATTTCTGCGGATTCTTTCATGACATCTCCCATTCGACCAGTCAGTTTCATTTGTCCTTTTCCCGGCATTGTATTGACTTCGATGGATAAAGTATCTCCACCAACCGATGTCCAGGCAAGACCTCTTACAATTCCCACCTGTGGTTCTTCTAAACTATCTTCCTCATCAAATGGAGCAACGTCGAGATAGGTTTCAAGCTGATCCAAATCCACATGAATTCCTTCTCCATTTACCAGGACATTTCTTGCTGCTTTATGCATGATGGTTCCGATAGTTCTTTCCAGATTTCGAACACCTGCTTCTCTGGTGTAACGTCGAATCATGCCATAGATGGCCTCATCGGTGATAGATACCTGATCTTCTGAAAGGCCAGATGCTTCTCTCTGTTTTTTCACCAGATAATTTTTAGCGATATGATATTTTTCATTTTCCGTGTAACTGGACACATCAATGATTTCCATACGGTCGCGAAGCGGTTTATCAATTAAAGAAAGATCATTGGCTGTTGCAATAAATAATACCTTGCTAAGATCCAATGGTACCTCAAGATAATGGTCACGGAAGTTCACATTCTGCTCTGCATCCAGCACTTCCAAAAGGGATGCTGCCACATCACCTTTATGGTTGCTGCTGGCTTTGTCTACTTCATCCAATAAAATGAGTGGATTACATACACCAGCCTGACGGATGCTATCTGCGATACGACCCGGCATGGCTGCCACATAGGTCTTACGATGTCCTCGAATTTCTGCTTCATCACGAACGCCACCCAAAGAGATACGAACGTATTTCTTTTCCAATGCTCTGGCGATGGATTTTGCTACAGAAGTTTTTCCTGTTCCCGGAGGACCTGCCAAACATAAAATTGTAGCACTGTTTTTTCCACTAAGATTACGAACAGCAAGATAATCCAGTACTCTTTCTTTTATCTTTTCCAAGCCATAGTGATCTTCTTCCAAGATTTCTTTGGCATGATTTAAATCGTTATTATCTGTAGTTGCCTTATTCCAAGGCATTTCCAACATGGTTTCAATATAGTTACGGATAGTAAAACTGTCCGCTGCCATCGGTGGAATAACCTTGAAACGTTTAATTTCTTTTTCAATTTTATCTTTAATCGATTCTGGAGCATCTAACTCTTTACAAGCTTTCAGATATTCATCTGCTTCCGATTCTAAATCTTCTTCTCCAAGTTCCTCACGAATTACCTTTTGTTGTTCACGAAGAAGGTATTCTTTCTGATTCTTGTCCACATTTTGTTTTACTTTCTGGGTAATCTCATTACGATAATCACTGATATCTACCTCTTCCATCAAAATAGTAAGAAGCATTTCACACTGTTTTCGTACACTTACCTCTTCTAAAATCTGTTGCTTGCGATCCAGATCGTAAGGAAGTTCTGAAATTATCGTATTAATAAGACGACAAAGTTCTACTTCTTCCTTAAAATCTTCAAATGGAATCTTCAAAAATCCAGGATTTTTCTCGGCGTATACCTTAGCCCAATCTTTGATACTGCGGAATAAGGCAGCTGCTTCTCCTTCATATTCTGGAAAATCTTCTTCTTCCATCAGCTCGTATTCTGTTGCTAAAGACCCATCTTCTTCATAAAAATTGACCATGCGAGCTCTATATAATCCATCTACGAAAACACGCAAAACGCCTGTCCCCGCTTTTGCCATCTGGCCAATCTTGGCAACCGTTCCAATGTTGTATAAATCCTCTTCTTCCGGATCATCTTCCATAGGATCACGCTGTACTGCAAGAAAAATAATCTGGTCCTGATTCATAGCACGCTCTAATGCCTTCAAAGATTTGGTGCGGGACACCTCGAAATATGTATTCGTATCTGGATATACAATTTTTCCACGCAATGCCAATACTGGCAATGTTCCATATTTATCCATTTAAACCCCTTTATAAACAATGTAATAAAAAGCTGACACGTCATCATCGACTCCATGCCAGCTTCCTTTCTTAGTTTTCCAAATTAATATAGGAGATCTCTGGTTCTGCTTCTCCTCTCACTGCTTCTGCAGTAATTAAGCAGCTTTCCACAGTCTCATCCGATGGAATCTGATACATCAGATCAAGAACTACGGATTCCACAATTGAGCGAAGGCCTCTGGCTCCTGTATTTCTTGTGATCGCTTTCTTGGCGATTTCAATCAATGCCTCCTCTGTGAAGTCCAGTCTTACTCCATCAAGTTCGAATAATTTCTGATACTGTTTTACTAAAGCACTCTTTGGCTCTGTAAGAATGCGAACAAGTGCATCTTCATCCAGTGGATTCAGAGATACATTGATTGGTACACGTCCAATAAATTCTGGAATCATACCAAATTTTACAAAGTCCTCTGGAAGAACCTGCTTGAATAAAGCGCCTAAATCTGCTTTACGTTTCTCCGTAATGTCCGCCTGGAAACCGATGGATTTCTGTCCGGTTCTATTTTCAATGATTTTTTCAAGACCATCAAAGGCACCACCACAAATAAATAAAATGTTGGTAGTATCAATCTGAATCATTTCCTGATGAGGATGTTTTCTGCCACCCTGTGGTGGAACAGATGCAACGGTACCTTCTAAAATTTTCAAAAGTGCCTGCTGTACACCTTCCCCGGATACATCACGGGTAATCGATGTATTTTCAGATTTACGTGTAATTTTATCAATCTCATCAATGTAAATGATACCATGCTGTGCACGTTCAATATCATAATCTGCTGCCTGGATGATTTTAAGAAGAATGTTTTCCACATCTTCACCTACATATCCGGCTTCGGTTAATGCAGTTGCATCTGCAATGGCAAATGGTACATTAAGAACACGTGCCAATGTCTGAGCAAGCAATGTTTTACCCGAACCAGTTGGCCCAATCATAATGATATTACTCTTTTGTAATTCCACATCACTATGTAAGTTGGCATTGATTCGTTTATAGTGGTTGTAAACTGCAACAGAGAGAACTTTTTTCGCCTCTTCCTGACCGATTACATAATCATCAAGAAAGGCTTTCATCTCCTTTGGTTTCAGTAAATTAATGCCAAGATCCTCATCATAGGACATGGTGTCAAGTTCATCCTCAATAATATCGCTGCAGATATTGATGCACTCATCACAAATATATACGCCTTCCGGCCCTGCAATCAGTTTCTTTACGATATCCTGATGTTTTCCACAAAAAGAACAGCGAATCTGCTTATTGTCGGAACGTGATGCCATCTAGTCACCTCTTTCTAGGGAATCATGATTCCCAATATTAAAACCCTATTTCACTAGCAAAGGTTACTGCGGATAAACCGCAGTAACCTTTGTTTATTTAAATACGTTTATCTACAACAATATCAATCAGACCATACTCTTTTGCCTGTTCAGCTGTCATCCAGTTATCGCGTTCTGTGTCCGCTTTTACTTTCTCATAGGTCTGACCGGTATTCTGTGCAAGAATACGATTCAGCTTTTCTTTTGTTCTCAAAATATGTTCTGCGGCAATTTCAATCTCTGTCGCCTGTCCCTGTGCACCGCCGGATGGCTGGTGAATCATGATCTCAGCGTTTGGAAGAGCCATACGTTTGCCCTTTGTTCCGCCTGCGAGAAGGAAAGCACCCATGCTTGCTGCCATACCCATGCAGATTGTAGATACATCACATTTAATGAACTGCATGGTATCATAGATTGCCATACCAGCTGTTACAGAACCACCAGGACTCATAATGTAAAGATTGATATCTTTATCTGGATCCTCAGATTCTAAAAATAACAACTGAGAAACAACCAAGCTGGCGGTTGCATCATTTACTTCTTCTCCAAGAAAAATGATTCTTTCCTTTAAAAGTCTGGAAAAAATATCATAAGATCTCTCACCATGACTTGTCTGTTCTACTACATAAGGTACTAAACTCAAAATATGCCTCCTATTTTAACGAAATTACTCAGCTTCGAATTCAAGAGCTTCAGAAGCTTCTGTAATTGTAGCGTTTTCGATGATGAAATCTACTGCTTTCTGAACTGCAAGGTTAGATTTCATATTTTCTTTTGCTGCATCATCCATGTAAGAAGCGATCTGGGATGCTTCCATCTGGTACATTTCTGCCATTCTTTCGAATTCAGCGTTAAGATCTTCATCAGAAGCTTCAATTGTTTCAGCTTTTGCGATTGCTTCTAATACAAGGCTAACTTTTACTCTCTTTTCAGCCTGTTCTTTCATGCTGTCTCTGAAAGCGTTGATATCGGAACCTGTGAACTGAAGGTACTGTTCGAAGGAAAGACCCTGGTAAGCAACTCTCTGTTTGAATTCTTCAACCATCTGGTCAACTTCGCCTTCAACCATAGCTTCTGGGATGTCAACTGTAGCGTTTTCGATAACCTGTTCGATTGCTGCTTCTTCCATGTTTCTCTTAGCATTTTCTTCTTTGCCTGCTGTGAGTTTTTCACGGATGTCAGCTTTGTATTCTTCAAGGCTGTCGAATTCTGTATGATCCTGAGCGAAATCATCATTGATTTCTTCTAACTGTTTTTCTTTGATTCCAAGGATTTCAACATGGAATACTGCTGGTTTTCCAGCAAGTTCTTCTGCATGGTATTCTTCTGGGAATGTTACTTCAACGTCTTTTTCATCGCCGATGTTTAAGCCAACAAGCTGATCTTCAAATGTATCGATGAAGCTGTGGGAACCGATTGTTAAGTTCTGGTTGCTTGCTGTACCACCATCAAATGGAGCACCGTCGATTGTTCCAGCATAGTTTAATGTGATGATATCGCCATCTTTAACTGGACGATCTTCTACTTCTACTTCTCTTGCGTTCTTTTCCTGTTCTTCAACAAGTTTAGCTTCTACTTCTGCATCTGTTACTTCAACAGAATCTTTTTCTAATGTTAATCCTTTGTATTCACCTAATGTAACTTCTGGTTTTACTGCTACAGTAGCTGTGAAGATAAGGTTCTGGCCTTTACCAATCTGTGTTACTTCAACGTCTGGACGAGAAACGATATCAAGACCACTTTCTTCTACTGCTGTTGGGTATGCTGTCTGCATACAATCATTAGCAGCGTCTTCATAGAATACACCAGCGCCGTAAGTTTTTTCTACAACGTTCATAGGAACTTTACCTTTACGGAAACCTGGCATGTTGAAGGAGCTTTTCTGTTTGTTGTATGCTCTCTTCATAGCAGCTTCAAATTCTTTTGCATCTACCTCAATGGTCAATTTAGCCATATTATGCTCTAATCTTTCAACCTGTACACTCATTTAAGTATCCTCCTTAATATGTTCCTTAATATTAAATATATCTTTCTGTTTTTACTTTCAAAAATTTAGTTGAAAACACATTTTAGTATTATATCATGAGTTATCAACACTGTCCATACAATTTTTCAGAAATTCCCATTGAAAATCTTGCAAATGATATCTCTACAGCTTCTTGATTTCTTTTAAGATATCCATGGCATTTGATACAAAAATATTGCCTCCCTGCTCCATCAGCTCTTCTTTATCTCGGAAGCCCCACTCGCAGAGAATGCATGGCATTTCACTGTTTTTCGCAGTGAGAATATCCACTTCAGAATCTCCAATATAAACACAGTTTTCCACCTGACTTCCCAGCTGCTCTACTGCAGCAAGCACAGTATCTGGTGCTGGTTTTTTACGGATTCCAGCTGCTTCATTCTCCCCGATCACCACAGTGAAATAATCTTCAAAATATTTTTCATTTAACAGTTTGACTGCCGCATCTGCTTTGTTGGAAACGATGGCAATCTTATATCCTTCCTGGCGAGTAGCTTCCAAAAGTTCCATGACTCCAGGATATGGTTTGGTAAAATCTGTGCTATGCACTGCATAATGTGCCTTAAAATCTGCCAGAATTTCTGCCTGCTTTTCCTGGCTGGTACCCTCTGGCACAGATTTTGAGATCAGATTAGGCATACCATTCCCCACATTTCTTCTTACCATTTCTCTGGAATGCACTGGGAAACCATTTTTCTCCTGCACATAAACAATACTGTTTTTTAAGTCATCTAAAGTATCTAAAAGAGTTCCATCTAAATCAAAAATAATGGTGTCAATTTTCTTCATATTTCCTCCTTCGTGGATTTTTCAAAAAAACGAAAAGCCATCCACAATTGTTTTTCTATACTCAAAGTATACTATAAACAAAACAATCGTGAATGGCAAGTTTTTAAAGATGAAGTTTATTCATGGTACTGTTTGTATGCTTCAAATTCTGCAAGAATGCTTTCATCTGGTGCCTTGGTAAGAAGGCTTACTAAGATGATGCAGATTAAGCTTACAAAGAATCCAAGTAATAAGGAATAGATTCCTGTTACTGTTCCAAGAGTCTGTCCTCCTATGATTGGAAGATAATCCCATACGATTACAAATGCAGCACCGGAAATAAGACCTGCAATGGCTCCTGGAAGATTGGTACGTTTCCAGAAAAGACTCATGACAACCAAAGGACCAAAAGCGGATCCAAGTCCTGCCCAGGCATCGGATACCAGACCCATGATGGAGCTGTTTGGATTCCACGCGATAAAGAAGGCAAGGATTGCTACAACAATTGTAGTAACACGTCCAATCTGAAGTACTTTTTCATCGGATGCATCTGGTTTGAAAATGTCTTTGTAAATATCCGCAGATACGGAAGAGGAACAAACCAGAAGCTGGGAATCCGCAGTGGACATAATGGCTGCCAGGATACCGCAGATGAAGATACCACCAATAAATGGAAGTGGCAGGTATTCTGTGAATACTTTCTGAATCATTTCGATGAATACAGATTCTGTGCTTGCTGCGCCTTCTGCACCAAGGATTTCTGGGAAAAGGAAGGCACGTCCCACGATACCGATCACAACGGCAAATGCCAGGGATAATACTACCCAAACAATGGCGATTACAGAAGATTTCTTTAATTCTTTTTCATTTTTGATTGCCATGAAACGAACCAGAATATGTGGCATACCACAATATCCAAGGCCCCATGCCAGGTTAGAAAGAATTTCAACAACAGTGATTGGATGATCTCCGTTATAAGCTAAGCTCATATAATGTGCAGAGTTTACACCGGACTGTTCCAAGAGACTTGTGAGTTCTCCACCAACAAAGCCCCATGCAATGATTGGAACTACAAGAATACCTACTAACATAAGCATACCCTGTACAAAGTCTGTGGTACAAACGGCAAGGAAGCCACCGAGAAATGTATATACAAGAATAACAACTGCTCCGATCAAAAGAGCTACGTGATAATCTACACCAAATACAGTATTAAATAATTTTCCACCGGATGCCAATGCAGATGCGGTATAAACCAGGAAGAAAATCACAATAATGGCAGAAGAAACACCAAGAAGAATCTTCTTTTCATCATGATAACGATTGCCAAAGAATTCAGGCAATGTCATGGAATTGTTGGCAACGATTGTGTATGCTCGAAGTGGCTTGGCAATGATCAGCCAGTTAATGATGGTTCCAAGACCAAGACCTACAGCGATCCATGCCTGACCGGTTCCTAAAGCATATACAGAACCTGGAAGACCCATGAGAAGCCATCCACTCATATCAGAGGCCTGTGCGGATAATGCTGCTACCGGACCGGAAAGACCACGGCCGCCTAAGAAATAATCACTTGCATCACTGGTCTGCTTCATGGACCACACACCGATTCCTATCATCAATGCGAGGTAGCAAACAAATGCAATTAAAATTGCTACGGTTGTACTTGACATAATAGTTTCCTCTCTTTCATCTATAATATTAAATATAAAAATTCAACCACGTGATTTATTATACTAAATTATTACAGTGTGAAAAAGCGACAGATTTTCATTTAAAAATCGTTTCCATGACATTTTGTCATGAATATATGCTTTTCTTTATATTTTTCCCTAGAAAATATGTTATACTGTTAGAAAAGTAAGAAAAAAACATGGAGAATAAATCATGGACAATAATAAATATCAAGTTTTTCTGGAAGTTGCCAGATGTAACAGTATCTCAAAGGCTGCTGAAAATCTGGGTTATACCCAATCTGGTGTCAGCCACACTTTAAAACGTATGGAAGCTGATTTCAATCTCCCCCTTTTCTATCGAAACAGAAATGGTGCCTTTCTGACACCAGCCGGAGAAGAATTATATCCACATATTATGCAGATGATGCAATGCCAGAAGAATCTAAACCAGACAATCCTTTCCCTCCACGATCTTCATCGTGGTACTTTAAATATTGGAACTTATTCCAGTATTTCAAGAAACTGGCTTCCGGCCATCATCCACCAGTTTAAGCAAGATTACCCTTCCATCAAAATTCATTTTAAAGAAGGGGGAAATAAAGACATTCTTGGCTGGTTACAAAATCATGAGGTTGATCTGGGTTTTTTAAGCATGGAAGAAGCCGAAGGATTAGAATGGATTCCTTTGGTGGAAGATCCTCTTCTTGCAGTTTTACCATCCGATTATCCTCTTCCATCCACAGCTTCCATCGATTTGAAGCATTTTAACGACAAAATATTCATTATTTCTGCACTGGGCACCGATATTGATATTCACCGTGTTCTTCGCAAATATCATATTTCCCCGGACATCCAGTATTCTGCAAAAGATGATGACACCATCATATCCATGGTAGAACATCATTTGGGTATCAGTATTCTGCCAGAGCTTGTGTTGAAAGACAGTCACAAAGATGTGATCACATTGCCACTTTATCCATATTGCAGCCGAACTCTTGGTATCATGGTTCCGGCACTCAGTCTTTCCTCACCAGTAACCACCCGATTTATTGAATATACAAAAGAATATGTGAAATAAAGTATCTCACAGAATCTTTCACAAAAGAAAAAAGTCGCATCAACGTGTTCCTGATTCCATTTTTGGACAAAACACGTAAATGCGACTTATTTTTGATGATCTATTCATAGATTTCTTCTGGCAGAATCTGTTTTTCTTTTACTTTAAAAGTATTTGATACATTTAATGTGATATTTTCATTGGTCTTGCTGACCTGATGAATCACAATCTCATCATCCTCATTATAGTTATACATCGGAATTCTTAAAACATAACGACCAACTTTTGTCGTTGCATTGGGAACACCATTTACATAAACTCTGCTATATTTCGTAAAGTTTTCTCCCATGATATAGATATAGTCATCGGATTTTTTCAGTTTGTTAATCTTAACATCCTTCACACAATATTTAATATCACTTCGTTCCAATGGTTCTTTTCCCTCTCTTGCAAAGGAGGACCCATAAAGCATATCGTATTGCAGAAGTCTCATATTTTTCTTATAATTTCCAGACTCTCCCATGACCTGATGATAAGCATTCATAACACCATTACAGATTCCAAGTTCTTTTAATACTTTAGATGGCATCTGATAAGCTTTGAGGTCTCCGGACAGCAAATCTTTATGTCTTGCGTTATATCCGAAATTATCCCAGATCAGGTAAGGGGTTTTGTATTTAGACTTTGTTTTCAGCTGTTTGCTTTCAAAATCAAGGCTTGGAAGATGGTCGCCGTAAACTACCAGGACCGTATCTGGTCCATACTGGGACAGTCGATCCACAAGACTTCCAAGAAAACGATCCATATCATGGATCTCATTGGTATAATAAGTTACCATATTTCGATATTTTTCGTCCCAATCCTTGCCATCCACTGTAATTTTAGCATCGATGACTTCATCACTCGGATAATCTCCATGTCCCTGCACGGAAATTCCATAGATGTAATCCGTCTCCTTCGTGGTATTCATCACCTCAAAAATATAGTCTTCCAGAATCTCATCGCAAGCCCATCCTGCTTTATTATAAGCATATATGTCCATATTTTCAGAAGTGATAAAGGTATCAAAACCAAGATTGCTAAAAACAAAGTCTCTATCATAGAAGGAGGCATTGTTATTATGGATCACAGATGCTTTATATCCATTTTCTTTCATCCAATATGCCATACTTTCACAGGTTGTCTTATGAAGAATGCTTCGGTAAGGATACTCACCCGTCCCAAAGAATTCCAGATTCATCCCTGTGATCATCTCGAATTCCGTATTGATGGTTCCGGCACCATAAACCGGAACTTTCACATAACCGGATGTGGTCTCTCCCTGCAAACGATGGAAATTTGGAAGGGGATCTTCTGAAAATTGAAGGCCTTTTACATCCGTGATATCAAAGAAAGACTCCAGCTGTATGAATATGATATTGGGCTTTCTTGTTTTCTTTCCTTTACTCTCTTCCTCGACTCGATCCTTCATGATCTTCTTCACTTTTTTCACGCGATATCTGGAATAATCAATGGGACGATCAATTCCAGTGTCGATGGCAGTGATACAGAAACCATAGGCAACCCCATAATCTTGATAACCGGAAATCGGATTATCAAATCGGGAGATCAAAAGTCCACGTCCAACTCCGAGGTATGTTGCCAGACTAAAAAATCCCAGAAAAACAACAATCATGAAAAAGTTGGATTTAAAATCAAAGGCCTTTTTTGCCGATGGACAGTATAAATATAAGGTAACCAATCCAGCGATACCTAAAATCAATGCAATGACCATAAAAACGATCTGCCAGATCGCAAAGTAACTGGTAATGATCGGTATGATGGATTTGGCAATGGTCAGATCTACTGCGGTAAATGGTGTTTTTCTACTGTTAAGAATCAAGCCGTTCACCAGACCAACCAATCCCCACGCTGCACAAATCAAGCCAAAAGTAAAGTATTTTTTCTTTACCAGAAAAACCAAAGACAATGTCATGAATATAATCAATACATTGTAAAGAAAAACGAAAGTTCTTTGCTGAATAAATAAGTTCAGCTCCGCCGACGATTTTCTCTCCATCCACTCAAGAAAGAGTGTCAGGGCAAATGCAGATACAATATTTAAAATCAAAACTTTTCGGTTGGATGGATTCCATATCTTCTTCCACATGGTCACTCCTTTCTGTGATTTTATATCATATGATAGTTTTTGCTTTTATTTTAATCGCATTGGAATGCCGCTGATTGAGATGTATACTTCATCGCTTAAAGAAGCAATCAGCTGGTTGGCTTTTCCTGCCATATCGGTAAAGATTCTTCCAAGACGATAGGAGGAAACCATGGACATTCCCAATTCATTTGTCACCACAATTAAGGTTTTGTTACCATCTCTGGCACCCTTAATCACATTTCCAAGTTCCTTTAATACATCCGCTTCGATGTCAGCAATCTCATCTTTAGTGATCGTATCAAAATCACGTTCCTCTTCAAAAAGAATATTGGTGATCAAAACAGTGATACAGTCCAAAAGAATGGTGCTTTTTTCTGTCTCCCGAATCACTTCTCCCAGATCACGATAACCTTCATAGGTTCCCCATTCGGAATCTCTTCTCTCCTGATGAATGCGGATTCTTTCTCTCATATCATCATCGGTAGGGATTGCAGTTGCTACATAAAGAACACTTCTTTTCCCGTATTCTGTCGCTTTCTGTTCTGCGAGCACGCTTTTACCACTGCGGCTTCCACCGGTAACCATTATAACTTTTGACATAACTACCCTCCATATAACATCATGAAATACTGAGAAAGGATTTTATTTATTCTTCTCCATTGTTCCCCTTAAATGTACCTTTTCGGTCGTAGCCAAGAAGGGAACGTTCTGCACGCATAATCCATCGAATGGTAAAATATGCAGAAACCACAAGAATCAGCGTACTGTTAATATAAAATCCCAAACAAGTATTAAGGCTTGTGAGAAGCGCAAATAAAGATCTTCCATAAATTGCAAAAAGAAGGGCTTCTCCAAATCGAACAACTCTTCCCTCCGGAGATCGGATTCCCACTTTGCAAAGTACAGCAAAAAAGATACAGCTAATCAGATAAACTCCAAGCTGCATGATGAACATTAGCACAAATGTCATGGCTCCAGTCATTTTTGCCATTGGAATCAATTCCACTAAAGACTGATTATCCATGGTATAGTCCTTCATCTCATCGAATTTCACCTCATAGACCATACTGGAATGTTTCATCATAATATTATTTTTTGAAATCAAGAACTCTTCAAGATAATTATCTTTCAAGTCTTTCTGCTGATAATTCTCCACTGAGGAATCTGCCTTAACATGAATGGCCCCGGAAATCTCCATGTCCATCGGACTCTCAATGTTAAAAACTCCATTTTTTAAAGTGAAATTTGGAATCCCCTGTGTCACCAGGTTCTCCAAGCCACCCACGCTGATATCCCATGCTGCAAATGGAATCACATAATCCATCATAAAAATCAGCATGACAATCAATAACACAAATCCTGCTACCTGTTTTTTCTTCGCCGGCAGAAAATTTTTGTATTTTTCCGGCTGAAAAAATGCGATTGGAAGCTGGTCAAAAAAACCATAGCTTATCTTTTCTTCCATAGAATCTCCTTTTTCCTAAGCCTTAAAGATGATGGAGGAGGCAACCTGATCAGAAACCTCTTTTCCCTTAAGAATTTCAATTAATTTAAGGGCAAATGGGATGGCAGTTCCCACTCCACGGCTTGTAACAATTTTGCCATCAACAACAACTTCTTCTTCCAGATAGCTGGCACAATCCTCTGCTTCCAAACATCCTGGATAACTTGTTGCATTCTTATCCTTTAAGAAACCTAACCCTGCAAATACGGATGGTGCAGCACAGATTGCTGCAAGCCAGCCAGAAGCTTCATACTGCTTCTTTAAGCATTCTGCAAGACCTGCATGCTCTTTTAAATTCGTTGTGCCTGGCATACCACCTGGTAATACGAGCATTTCAGCTCCTTCTTCGATGTCTTCAAATAAAAGATCTGTTACGATATGAATACCATGGGCACCAAATACCTGTTTCTTTCCCATGATAGAAACCATTTTTAATTCTACTCCGCTTCGACGAATCAAATCGACTGTTGTTAATGCTTCAACTTCTTCAAATCCATCTGCAAAAAATACGTATACCATTTTTTTCCTCCTAACGATAATGAAGATTTCATAACTTTCATTTTAACCTACTTTCCCGACTTTTACAAGACACGACACACTATTTCCATAAATTCCATGGGAAGATTCATCTTTTCACTAACTCTATTTTGTTGTATATTGATTTTATAATCGTAAAAGCAAGACAATAAGGAGAATATATTATGGAAATCGAACGTAAATTTTTAGTTAAAGAATTACCAGAGAATCTGCAGCAATATCCGCACGATGAGCTGTGTCAGGCCTATGTCTGCACAGCCCCTGTAATCCGCGTCAGACAAAAAAATGACACCTACATCCTAACCATCAAATCTGGTGGCATGCTGGCCAGAGAAGAAATCGAAATGCCAATCGATGCCACTGCTTTTGAACATTTAAAAGCAAAAAAAGACGGTATGCTGATTTCCAAAACACGCTATAAGATTCCAGAGGAGCACGGATATACCATCGAGCTTGACCTCTTCCATGATGTATATGAAGGATTCCACATGGCAGAAGTCGAATTTGAAAGCGAAGAAGCTGCCAACAATTACACACCACCTGCATGGTTTGGAGAAGACGTAACCTTCGATCCTCGTTTTCATAATTCCAGACTTTGTAAGAATACAGTACAAGAAGTGGCCGCTTTTTTAAGCTATGTTCTATCCGTTTAGATATATTTTACTTAAAGAACATGTATTAAATGATTCATAGAATCTTAAAAATTCCTCTCTATCTTTTTTGCGACAAATGTACTATAATAGTTTTCGCTACGCTGATTTCCTATCAGGCAGGAAGTCGCGTGACTAATTAAATATTGTCTCGTTTTAAATAGAAAGGATCAAAAATATGGCTGAAAATAATATGACAGAACTTAATGAAAATGTGAGTTCAGTTGATACAGCAGATTCATCCGTATCCGAAAACATCACGGAATCTGTGAATTCAACTGATCCTATGGTACTCGATGACCCAGGCTCTCCAAAAAAGAAGCGCTGGCCCATCATCCTCGGTGTGATCGTGATCGCTCTTCTTGCCGTTTATGGCATCGGAGCCTATTATTACCAAACACATTTTCCACATAACCTGACTGTAAACGGTTATAAGCTGGGAGAATCTACAGTGGAAGAAGCAGAGAAAATGTTCACCGAAGATTACGATGCACATTCCATAACCCTCGTGGAAAAAGAACGCAAAGAAATCATCAACGCTTCTGAAATTGGAACCGTTATTGATGTGGGGAATCAGGTAAAGGACCTTTTTGCAACCATGAACCCTTGGCTTTGGTTTACAAATGTATTTGGAAAAGATGATCGTACTCTTACATTGGACGTTACCTTTGATGAAAAGGCTTTAAAAGAAAAAGTGAAGGCTTTAGAATGCTTCAAAAAAGAAAATATTGTGGCTCCAGTCAGCGCTTCCATTCAGGCAGGAGAAAGCCAGTTTGAAATTATACCAGAAGAACTGGGTAACACCGTTTTAAAGAAACCACTTCTTGCCAAGATCGAAGAATGTTTATCTACCTGTCAGACTGAGATTAATCTGGAAGAATCTGACCTTTATCTTCTTCCACAATATTTCGCAAAAGATCAGGTGGTAATCGATGCTTTGGAAAAAGCCAACACTTACTCCAAAGGAACCATCGTACATGATTTTACTTATCAGACTGAAACCATTGATTACAAAACAAGCAACAAATGGGTAAAAATCTCCAAAGATTTTGATGTAAAGCTGGATAGCAGCGCAGTTGGAGATTATGTAGAATCTCTTGGTAAAAAATACAATACGATGGGAAGTTCCCGACCATTCACCACAGCAAATGGGAATAAGATTCGTGTTTATGACGGTGACTATGGCTGGAGAATCGATTTTCAAAAAGAAAAAGCCAAGTTATGTAAAGAGTTGAAATCTGGGGAAGATGTCAATCGTAAACCAATCTATTCATACACCGCTGCCGTACAGAGCAAGGAATCTGACCTTGGTGATTCCTATGTAGAGGTAAGCATTGACGCACAGGAAGTATGGCTTTTTGTTGACGGCGAATGCATCATGAATTCATCGGTAGTTACCGGACGCCCTGGTTTTGATACAGAAAAAGGTGTCTATGGTATCACTTATAAAAAACGTCATACAACACTGAATGGTTATAATGCTGATGGAACTCCATATGCATCCCCAGTGGAATACTGGATGCCATTCAATGGCAATCAGGGTCTCCACGATGCCAGCTGGCGTGATGATTTCGGCGGAAGCATCTGGAAATCCAATGGTTCCCATGGCTGCGTAAACTGTCCTACCTGGGCAGCGGCAACTTTATACGAACATGTAAAGGAAAACTTCCCGGTAATCATTTACTAAAATAAAATATAACAAAATGTAAATTGGCCGGATGACAGCAGTCTGTCATCCGGCCTCATTATTTCTCTCAATATGTATTTATCTTCTCACTTTTGTTCCCCTACCGTCCCTTGCAGCCAGCTTCAGTTTCTGGAAGAACAAATCTTTTTCTTTATAGAGAATCGATGCTTCCCCGTCTCCATTTTCATGGATATAGGCTGCTCGAATCTCATCATCCTCTTTAAAATTCATGCCTCGAAGGCCAAGGGCTGCCTTCTTTTTCTTACTGATTTCCTTTAGTGGGAAGCGCAGGAAGAATCCATTGGCACTTTGTAAAACGATACAGCCGCTTTCCTTTTCCTCTTCCGTTAAGGCATATACCGCAATCAATTCGTCTCCATCTGCCAATTTGGTGGAAGCAACCGTTTTTTTGGAAACCATATATTCCTGTCCATCTACAAATTTGACCATGGATGTCTTAGTAATAAAGAGCAATTCTTTTCCCGTCAGTTCCAGCATTGGAATAACAGCCAGAATCCTCTGACTAACATGGTCATAGTTACTGACATTATCAAGCGGTATTCCCTTTTCACGCAGACGACTCATCGGAAGATCCATGACTTTAATCTGGTGCATATTTCCATCCTGGGTAAAGACGCAGAGACGATCCGTATTCATACAAGGAATCTGGAAAATATATTCATTCTTTACTGTCTCTTCATTACGCTCTACAATATTTTTATCCATGGTCTTGCCATAACCGAAACGGTCCATGACAAACACCACTTCTTTTTCTTCCACAGGAATCTCTTCCACCACGACCTCTCCAGCCTGGATGAGAGCAGTTTTTCTTTCAAAACCATACTCTTTTTTAATCTTTAAAAGATCCTTTTTGATGACTTTTTTCATCTCTTTTGGATCATTTAAAATTTTTTCATAAGTATTGATATCGGAAAGTAATTTGGCATATTCTTCTTGCAAAGCAAGGATCTCCAAACCAATCAAACGATACAGACGCATTTCAAGAATAGCAGTTGCCTGTTTCTCCGTGAAATGAAGTTTTTTGGCTTCCTTCTCGGATTTTTTCGTACGGAAAGAAATCCCGTCTGTCTTCCCTTCGATCAGGCAGGCTTTGGCATCCTTCAAACTGGTACTTCCACGGAGGACTTCAATGATCAGATCAATCACATCACACGCCTGAATCAATCCTTCTTTAATCTCTTTCTGTTCAAGAGCACGTTCCAAAAGCGTGGTGTATTTGCGTCGCATCAACTCATAGTGGAACTTGGTATGATGGGCAATCACTTCTTTTAAACTAAGCTGCTCTGGTCTGCCATCCACGATAGCAAGCATATTTACCCCGAAAGTATCTTCCAAACGGGTCTTTTTATATAACAGATTTTTAAGACGCTCCACATCCACATTTTTTCTTAGTTCTAAAACAATGCGAATGCCTTCTTTGGATGATTCATTGGAGATATCCACGATATCTGAAGTCTTCTTTGTTTCAATCAAATTCACCACATCGGCAATAAATTTTCCGATATTGGCCCCGATCATGGTATATGGAATCTCCGAGATGACCAGACGTTCCTTGCCATTCTTGCGGGAAGCAGATTCCACCTCCACTTTACCACGAATCTTGATTTTTCCACTGCCTGTCTCATAGATACTTAAAAGATCCTTCTGGTTTACTACCAGGCCTCCTGTTGGAAAATCCGGACCCTTAATGTACTGCATCAATTCTTTTACTGTGATTTCTTCATTGTCCATGTAAGCAATGATACCATCCACCACCTCACAAAGATTGTGTGGTGGAATATTGGTGGTCATACCAACCGCAATTCCTTCTGCCCCATTGATTAAAAGGTTGGGAATTCGAACTGGAAGAACTACAGGCTCTTTCTCTGTCTCATCAAAGTTTGGCTGGAAATCAACAATATTTTTATCCATGTCTGCCAAATAGACATCCTGGGTAAATTTCTGAAGCTTTGCCTCTGTATATCGCATGGCCGCTGCCCCATCTCCCTCGATGGAACCAAAGTTTCCATGACCGTCTACCAAAGGCATTCCTTTTTTAAATTCCTGTTCCATAACAACCAGCGCGTCGTAAATGGAAGAATCTCCATGGGGATGGTATTTACCCATGGTATCTCCGACGATACGCGCAGATTTACGATGGGGACGATCCGCACGAAGTCCCAGTTCCTGCATCGCATACAGAACTCGTCTCTGTACCGGTTTTAAGCCATCACGCACATCCGGCAGCGCACGCTGACAGATAACGCTCATGGCATAATCGATATAGGATTTTTGCATAATATCAGAAAATTCTGATTTTATAATCTGTTCCGACATATTTGATCTATCCTCAATTCTAATTCATTTCTATACATCAAGCTCTGCATCCTGTGCATGGGCATGAATAAACTCTCTTCTTGGTGCAACCTCATTTCCCATGAGCATGGATGTAATCTGGGAAGCCAGTCTTCCATCCTCGATTTCCACCTGTTTTAAGATACGGGATTCCGGACAAAGGGTTGTTTCCCAAAGCTGGTCGGCATCCATCTCTCCAAGACCTTTATAACGCTGCAGAGTAAAGCTTCCCGTGTGGGTTTTACGGTATTTTTCCAGAGCCTTATCATCGTAAAGATACTCTTCTTTCCCCTTTTTCGGAATCACTTTATAAAGTGGTGGGGTTGCCAGATAAACGTGACCATGATGTATCAGTTCCGGCATAAAACGATAGAAAAATGTGAGCAATAAAGTGGCGATATGGGCACCATCCACATCGGCATCCGTCATAATGACAATCTTATGGTAGCGAAGCTTACTAATGTCAAAATCATTGCCATATCCTTCTGAGAAGCCACAGCCAAAGGTATGGATCATGGTTTTGATCTCTGCGTTGGCCAATACTTTATCCATGGAGGCCTTCTCTACGTTGAGAATCTTACCTCGGATTGGTAAGATAGCCTGGGTTTTACGATTTCTTGCAGTTTTGGCAGAACCACCCGCAGAATCTCCTTCCACGATGAAAACCTCGCACTCTTCTGGCTTTCTACTTTCACAATTGGCCAGTTTTCCGTTAGAATCAATGGAGAACTTTGATTTGGTAATCAGGTTGGTCTTTGCTTTTTCTTCTGCTTTACGAATCTTGGCCGATTTTTCTGCGCAGGATAAGATGTTTTTCAATTCATCCAAATGGCGATCAAAATAAAGCATCATTTCCTCGCCAACAACCTCAGCAACTGCTTTCCCTGCATCCGGATTATCTAATTTTGTCTTTGTCTGCCCTTCAAATCGAGGGTCTTTATGTTTTATGGATAAAATGGCAGTCATACCATTTCTTACATCTGCACCGGTAAAATTCGGATCCTTCTCTTTAAGGATTCCAAGATCTCTTGCATACTGGTTCATAACCATAGTGAACTTGGTTTTAAAACCAGTAACATGAGTTCCTCCTTCCATGGTTCCAATATTATTACAAAAACCAAGGATCACTTCCTGGAACTCATCCACATACTGGAAGGCCACCTCCACATCGATTTCGTCCACCATACGATGGAAGGAAACAACTTCACTGACACTATGTTTTCCTTTATTTAAGTCTTCTACGTAGGCTTTCAAGCCTTCTGGTTCATGGAAAATGATGATCTCTTCTTCCCCTGGACGTCGGTTTTCAAACTGAATGGTGAGCCCTGGATTCAAATATGCTGTTTCATGAAGGCGACTCTTAATGGCAGAAGCCTTAAAATAAGTCTTATCAAAAATCTCATCATCTGGAAGGAAAGTTACTGTGGTACCAGTGTCTCCCTTTTTACATTTTCCAATGACCTCTAATGGAGCAACCACCTTGCCTCTTTCATACATTTGCTGATAAACCTGTCCATCGGACTGGATACGAACCTCAAGCCAAACAGAAAGCGCATTGACAACGGAGGCACCAACACCATGAAGACCACCGGAAATCTTATATCCGCCATTGCCAAACTTTCCTCCGGCATGGAGCATGGTAAATACCACCTCCACCGCAGGAAGCCCGGTCTTCTCATTGATTCCTACCGGAATGCCACGACCATTATCAGAAATGGTTGCCGTGCCATCTTCCTCTAATAATACCGTAATCTTATTGCAATATCCCGCCAAATGTTCATCGACAGAGTTATCCACAATTTCATAAATCAAATGATTTAAACCTTTGGTGGAAACACTTCCAATATACATACCCGGACGCTTACGAACGGCCTCGAGTCCTTCTAAAATCTCAATACTATTGGGATTGTATGTCTGCTGTTCCATCTATTCTTTCTCCTGAATTGCCAGTGATACTTCTTTTAATTTCATTCCGTTGGAGCCTTTGAGTAATACCAGATCTTCTTTCTCCACATAATCTAAAAGGAAGGCTGTAAGGGATTCACGATCTTCAAAATGTTTCACCTTGATCTGATCATTGTGTTCTGTCACTCCACGAAGCAGTTCCTTGGAAAGGTCCCCGTAAACATATACTTCATCCACGGAGATTCCTGCAATGAAATGACCTACTTCATAGTGGTAAGCTTTTTCCTGTTCGCCAAGTTCCAGCATATCTGCTAAAACAGCAATTCTGCGACCCTGAATTCCATCCATGGTAGCAAGTACACGAAGGGAAGCTCTCATGGAATCCGGGCTTGCGTTATAAGTATCATCAATGAGTCTGCATGCTTTGGCATGAATTAATTTCTGTCTCTGTCCATGGAAATGTTCCAATGCTTTGGCAGCCGCTGCCAGATCCAGGTTCATCTGGTGGGCTGTTCCAAGAGCTACCAATGCATTTCTTACATAGTGTTCGCCCATAACTTCAAGATCCAAATGAAGATCGCATCCTTCACAGTGGAAATCAAAGCTGGTTCCACCATTCTTTGTTGTGATATTATCTCCACGGTAATCACAATCTTCGGACAATCCATAGAAATATGTGTCAAATGGAAGCTGTCCACGATATTTTTTCAAAAATTCATCATCACCATTTAAGAAAAGCTTGCCATCTTCTGGAAGACCCTTTACAATATCCATTTTTTCTAAGCAGATATTCTCCTGAGATTTTAACTGAGCGATATGACTGACACCAATGACCGTTACAACCCCGATGTTCGGACGGATCATGGTCGTTAATTTTTCAATCTGTCCTCTTTCGCTCATACCAATCTCCAAAACAGCAACCTGATCGTCTTTGGTAATGTGGGATAAAGTAAGAGGAACACCAATCTGGCTATTCTGATTTCCCAATGTCTGAAAAACCTGAAGCCCTGCTCCAAGTGCAGTCGCGATCATCTCTCTTGTGGTTGTTTTTCCAACACTTCCAGTAACTGCCACAACAGGAAGATTCATCTGATTTCTATAGTAAGTTCCCACCTTCTGCATGGCTTCTAATGTATCTTCTACACGAATCCATGGCTTATTTCCTTCCGCTTCATCATGTTCCTGCGTGAAGGTCGCACCATTGATCGTCAAAGCACCATCAATGAAACGATGGGCATCCACACGTTCCCCAATAATTGGAACAAAGATACTATCTTCGTTTCCAGAACGGGAATCAATGGAAAACTCTTTGATCACTTTATTCTCATCGCCGCAAAGTAGACGGCCACCTGTAATATTAACGATATCTTTGATTGTAATATTCTCCATTTTTACCTCCTGAAGTTGATTGCTTCTCATTCATTGCCACTCTATTTTATGAATCCTGAGATCCTAAGTACATGAAAAAACGCCTCACCGATTTTGGCAAAGCGTCCCTCATTATAATCTGCCAAAAGTCAATAGTCATAGTTTATAACAATCAAGCAGATGTTTCAAGATATTTTTTCAGAACATTTGTTCTATTTTTTATTAATATCAGGAAAAAGTTCCGTATCCGCATTGATGATTAAGGATAAATCCAGCAGAAGTTCCTGTAACATATTACGGTACTCTCTTGCATCGAGCTCATCCACCATCTGATCCCCAATCTGCGTGATCTTCATCTGAAATTCCTGTTTTTGTTCCACAACAAACCATTTTCTTCTTTCTTCCTGCTCCTGCATCTCACTGTGAAAGACGCCTTTGGCCAGTTCTTCGCCTTGTCCATCAAGAAGAGAAAGTGCCATATATGGTCTGCCATTTCCTTTGACTCGATCCCCACGGATTACCGAGGTTCCCTGGGGCATTTTGCTGGCAACTTCTTCCACATAAAAGAGGTAAGATGCCTGGTCATGGATCTCCATCACCTTTTTCTTCCATGGTTCCATATTCTCTTCTAAGCCTTTTTTATATTCTTCCATGGTTTTTTCATGAAAATTCTTAATGAATCGAAACATCTTTCCTCCTTACACTGATTGCAACATGGCAGAAAGCTTCTCCCAGCCTTCACAGGAAGCATCCTTTCCTAAAAACAGACAAATCTCATGTCCTTCTTCCTTCAGCCTCTTCAGTCTCTTCAAACATTCTTTAAACATGGAATTATTTTCAATCTTGCCATCCGCTAAAATCATCATGGCATGGGCGTCAGACTCTTTCATCCATTCGCATCCAAGAAAGAGCGCTTCCACTGTGGAGTATTCTGCCACCGTTTGTGGAATCTGCACGCGGTATCCTGGAAAATACTCTGCAAAATCTTTTTTCAGGATCACACCATCTCCATAGAGGAAGCCCTGTTCCTGACGAAATCTTCCACGTCTTTCTTCCTCTTCGAAACGATCCTGCAATTCATACATCATGCGACTCATTTCCAGGGAATTTCTACACTCAGAACGAAGAATTACATAGAGAGTCTTTCTCTTTGCAGAAAATGTTGTCGCTGTGACAAATTCTTCCTTCCTGCCATCTATGAAGTTTTCTTCCTTTTTTTGATTATCTTCCCGCACCATTTTTTCAAAATGTTCTTCCGAAGCAATCATCTCTTCCAAGTTGCGCTGCCATTCTGCCAGGGATAAAATGCGGTCGGAAGAAAAGAGTTCTTTCCAATCTTCCGGTAATGTCCCATAAAACAAGGTACTGTAATCCTGACCATTGGTTCTTGGAGGAACCTTTACATTTCCTTTGCTGCTGGCAACTAAAATTTTATATAAAAACCTTTGATCCGCTTTAGCCTGCGCCTCGGCATCAAAGAGAACCACATCCCCCAGCAAACGCTCATCTTCCGGATACCATTCATAATCCTGCTCTAAAGAAAGAAGCTGGAATCTTTCGGGATGGGTCAGATATACTCTATAATTACTGCTGTCAAAATCCACATAAACATCTTCTAAATCATAAAGACCCGGATAGATTTTTCTCTCGGATAACTCTTTCTGAATCTGCAGCATATTTCTGGCAATTTTACATAAAACCAGACAATCCACATGATAACGATCCATATTCTCTTTTCGAAAGAGCTCTTTTAAGGAGATGACGGATTGTTCGCCTGTCACTGCCTCTTCCTCAAAAAGGATCTCTGAAATTCGACGAATTTCACGAATCACGGGATGATTCTGACGAATCAGCATTTCCTTGGAATTCACATCCATGGATATGGTGTCCATTCTATTTTCATTATGCACCAATAGAAACCCCCTTCATAATGTCCTTTAGTGGTTTTACCACATTATCGATCATCTGGGAACTTAATGGCTTCAAAATCTGGCGAATATCAAGAAACATCGGAGACGCTTCTTCATTGATCGTTCCATCGGCATTGATAAAAGCAAAACGGAAGTCTTCCTCACTCATTTTCTCCGTAGTAAAGAAAATAGCCTGTCCGATCGGATGATCAAAATATTCTGCATAATCATTGCTTCCATAGGCATCTGAAAATACAATGATCGCATGATTTCTTTCCGCATCCCCAAATTTTGCAAGAGATTTTTTAATGGCAGTATGCACGGATTCCTTTCCATCGTCTCCACCACCATAGAGCGGAATATTTTTCATTTTTTTCAAAAACTGTGCAGAATCCTCTGTAAAATACGAAGAGTCAAAATGAATCAATTCTGTCTCTTCCCCACCCTTTTCATCTCGAATGATGGTCATTCCAAGGCGAGGGTAGATTTCGTATTTGGAAAGTGCTTCAATCAAATGAATCGCAGCAAAATACACTGCCGGATATACAGTGTACATGGACGCAGTTCCGTCAATGATAAAATCCAAATACAATGTAAAGGCCTGATTCTTCTCTTTCATTAATGTTTCTTGTATGTCAATGGGAATTTCCGGATTCCATAAAGTCATGGTTCCAACCTCCTTTTTCCGTCATAGATCAATCGCTTCCTGATCATCCTTCATTGAGATGTTTTATTTGCAAAACTTTAATCTTTGTTCCTGCATAACTGTAGGTATCTCCTTCACTGACACAGTCCTCTGTTTTTACAGTAACCGCATGACAGTCCTCATGGAGTAAGATTGCTTTCATTTTATTTCCCACGCGATAAAATGACATGATATGGGCACTCAGACGTCCATTTTGACTTCTTTCCTGCTTTGTGCCAAACTCGATTGGAAGAAAACGAAAATCTTTCACATAAGGCCGATAACTGACATCTCCCACCTGATAAGAAAAGCGGATGACGTTGTCTTCTGTCTCCCCGTCTAAAAGTTCCGGAAGTTCTTCCCACATTCCTTGTCTTTTCAAACAGACCTTAAAATCATGAATAACCTCTTTGATGGAGGAATAACGTTCTTCATCCACCGCAATCATTTTTGCAATAATCGTTTGAATCTCCGGGTCCACTCCCGGCATCTCTTTTAAAGTATAAGCGTAAACATCCCCTGTCATATAATGTTGAATCTCATCACTTCCATGAAAATGATGATGTCCGGTATATAAGAAAAATAAAACCAATCCTGCAGAATAAATATCCATATCTTTCTTGCAAATGTAACTATTCCAGTATCTTGGATCCGCATATCCTGGCGTACCTTTTTGTTCTCTTCGCAGTGTCACCGTCTGGCTGGAATCATGGAGATGTACCCAGTCAAAATCCACAATTTTTACCATGGAGCCATCTGGAGAAACCATGACATTTTCTGGTTTTAGATCACGATGAACAATAGGATCCTCCTGATAAATGGACATGTAATAATCAATTCCATGGAGAAATTTCATGGCGATTCGATGACGAATTTTCATTTTTTCATTCCAGGATTCTCCCGAAAGGCCATCCTCATAAAGTAAATCGGAAAGATCGGATCCTTCAATGTACTCCATCACGGTAATAAAACGTTTATTGTCTTTATCCAGCATGCCTCCATAAATACGGATAATATAAGGAGAATAGAGCTGGACTTTACTTTCTTTTTCCACATAAACGGTATCAAAATCTTCACAAAAAAGAACCTTCACAAAATATTTTTTATGAGAGTATACATCTTCTGCAATCAATGCCTGTTTATTGACTGTCCGATGTACTTCTTTTAATAATTTCAGAGAGAGTTTTAAAGGGTCTGACTGATAATCATGATCCTTGATCCAGACAAAGCTCTGCCCCTCTTCAAAATACTGGTTCATGATTCTTTTCCTCCTTTTGGAGCCTTGCTAAAATAGCTTTTTAAACGTTTGGAGAAGGAAGGTTCTTCCACGGCCACGTAATTTTCGCCTTCTTTGCAGAGAAACCCTTCTTCCACAAGATCTTCTGCTTCTTCAAAATGTTCTTCTTTTTCCGGTGGAACAATTAAGAAGGCTGTCTGATTATCATTTTCTCCCTGTTCCCTGGCATATTCCAAAAGTAATGATAAAGCTTTTGACTGTCGTGGAAATTGGAGAAGTATATTTTCCATTTTGTTCATGGACAAATCGCCAAAGGCCCCATCACTTCCCAGAAGAACCGCCTGAATCTGTCGGTCATCCAGAATACGGACATAAGGTTTTACACAGTCACGGCGACCAAGATACTGTAAAAGACGGTTTTTGTTCTGATAAAACAAGGTGCTGCCCACCTGTGTTTTCTTCTCGCGAACCATTTGCCAGGCCACATTCTGTATTTCAGAAATCAGCTCCAAATTCTGATTGCGAACAATATAAACCGGGCTATCTCCACAATTGGCGATGATCCAGCTGTCCCAGAAATGAATGACCGTCGTTAATGTGGTTCCGCCTACCTTTCCGGTATCCATCCCTGCTTTATATAATATTTCATTGATTTTTGTCATCACATCCCCGGAGAAGTTTCGCAGGGTATCAATCTGTGTTTTTAAAGAACAATTGATGAACTGTTCTCCCATAATCGTATGAACCAGTTCCTCAAACCATAAAGAAACCGCTTTTTGCGAATAATCCTTTCCGGCATCCAAGCCGCCCATACCATCCGCAATACAAAATGCATTGACTTTTGCTTCATGATTCACACGTAATTCCATGTGGCAGTAACTATCTTCATTATTGCTTCTTCTATTTTTTAATGATTCCACAAAGAAAACCATGTTTCTCCTCCTGTTCACCTTTCCTTTTCTGCAAAGCTATGATAAACTGATGTAACTGAAAAATGACAAACCGGAGGGTCACATGTTTCCAGCTCAGCTTTATGATTTTCAATTTTATCAGAAAAAGAAAGATATTCTTCTCTACCGTGCCAAAGATCACGCACGGAATTATTTTCTAAAAAGTATTATAGCAAAAGACGATGCAGTTAGACAGGCTTTTTATGATGAATATGAATCTTTATCTCAGCTTGTGTCCCCATCTTTGCCGATTTATTATGGAATTGAAGATAATTTCCGCTATCCTGATCAGGAAGGAAGCTATCTGACACTTTGCATGGAAGACTGTTCAGACAGACAGCCTCTGTCCATGGAAGATTATTCGATTCCTGAGCTTTTGAAAATTCTTCACAAAACAGGGAAGACACTGCTCTATCTTTTAAGCCAGGGCATATTATATACGGATCTCAATCCTTCCAACATTCTTATCGATGAAAACCTGGAAGTTACACTTTTAGATTTTACCTATTGCTACTATTTCCTGCGTAATCCAAGACCAGCTTACCCGCTCCGTTTTTCTTATAATCTGACACCATCCTTAAAAGGTCATCAATTATTGATTCAGGAACTGGCCTTGCTTTTACAGCAAATGATTATGGAAAAGGAAGAGATTTCACTCTCTTCCTCGGTATGTCTTCTTCTGGAAACCGGGCTTCATCCATCGGAAACACTCCTTCTTCCGGATTACCTAGTTCTCATCGAGAAGGCTTTGGTATAAAGATTCAATGACAGGCATCATACTTTTTCCAATTTCTTTGGTGGAAAGCTGATTTGCAACAATCACATATTTTGGATCATCTGCAGGAGCAAAGGTTACCAGCCAGGCATTATTGGTTCCATCTCCTCTTTGTGCTGTCCCGGTTTTTGCTGCAATCTGTCCGTAGTCTTCTGTGAATTCGTAATATTCCCCTGCCTCCACCATGGCTTTTTTTAAGGTGGCGGCAGTTTTTTCGTTCATGGTTTCTGTCAGAACCTTTTGTTCTCCTTCATAAACGATTTTTTCTTTTCCATTTACCGCACTTGTAAATAAATATGGCTGCATCATAACTCCATTGTTGGCGATGGACTGTGTGATCATAGCCATCTGAAGTGGCGTAACCAACGTTTCACCCTGTCCAAATGAAGTTGCTGCCAAAACATTTTTGGAAGCATTTTTCAAAGAGAATGTGGAATGTAGGGTAGTAAAATCCAAAGAAATGTCCTGTCCTAAGAGAAAACTTTCCCCAGCTTCCTGCATGATCTTATTTCCTAATTTCAAGCCGCGATCCATAAAATATACATTGGAAGAATGAAGGAAAGCTTCCATAAAATCGATGCTTCCATATTCATTTCCATTGTAATTACGGATTTTCTGACCATCTACCACAAGATAGCCTTTATCATCTACAACTTCCTTTTCCAAATGATTCTCAATAATCGCTTTGGAGGTCACCAGCTTAAATACCGATCCTGGTGCTACAGGATTACGAAAGGCATTGGATAATAACAGGCCTTCTTTTTCGTTGACTTCCTGCCAATTCTCTTCCAAAGTATTAAGATCATAGGTCGGAGAAGAAACCAAAGTCAGAATTTCTCCCGTTTTGGCATCCATAACAACCACAGAACCTTTCATTTTTTTCATTTTCTCATAGGCTTTCATCTGAAGATCAGCATCGATGGTCAGTGTCAGGTCGGCACCCCTTTTCTGGGATTCTTTCGAAGCGGAATGCACCAGGTATTGATTCATGGTTCTTTCCACACCAGAATTCCCATAAATCTTTGATTGATATCCTAAAAAATTAGAAAATGCCTTGCCATCCAGATACTGTCTTTTTCCACCTGCTTCATCCGTCCAGGCAATGGCTTTACCTTTTCGATCATAAATGGTGCCTCTAATATATTCTCTTTCATATTCTTTCTGTTTGGCCTCCGCCTTCTTCTGATCGGCTTCGACGGAGATTCCCGGCATGAGAGCCGAGATTCTGAACAAAGATACGAACATGGCGATAACCAAAAGCAAAGACACGCTCTGCACAATCTGTGCTCTTCTCAAAAAACTTAACTTTTTCACTGTTTTGTCCTTTCCAGGAGATATTACCGGAGATACATAACAATAAGCTGACAAGTACAAAACTAATCACAAGAGAACTTCCTCCACTGGAGATAAATGGAAGAGTAATTCCTGTCAGCGGACAAAGTCCGGTACTTCCTGCAATAATTATGATGGTCTGATCAATAAACATGGATACCAGTCCAACTGCCATCATACAATGGTATTTGTCTGTTTTTTTCACACATACTTTCATTCCTTCCATCCAAAGAAGAATAAAAACAAGAAAAACAAGCAGTGCAAAAATCATTCCGCATCGCTGAATCAGTGCCGGAAACACCAAATCACTGGTTTTGACCGGAAGATCCGTGATGGAAGAAGTGCCAAACCATCCACCTAGTACAATAGATTCCTTTGCTTTTAACAACTGGTATCCCTGCCCCAGAGAATCCTTTTCCGGGTGCATCCAGTAAACAAAACGATTCAAAATCTTATGGTAATTGGATAAATATGCTCTTACCAAGGCGTTACTGCCAATCTTACTTCCTGTTGCAACCAGTTTTTCCAGCTGCATTCCTCCAGTTACAACCATGAAAACCGCGATTGCCATGGAGAAAACAGTTCCCAGAAAAATCTTAAAATCTTCAACAAATAAAAAGAGGAAGGTAAGGAAAACCATCAGAATTAAAAGAAGGGTTCCAAACTCACTCTGGATAACCAAAAATCCCATTTCCATAAAAGAAATCAGATAAAAAGCAGTAAGTCTTGCTTTATCTGGTTTTTCCACGGTTCCCAGCAATGCCGCCGCAATAAACAGATAAAGGAATTTTACAATTTCTGTTGTCTGAAAGGAAAATCCACCAATGACAATCCAATTTCGAACATTACCAACACTTTTTGCCAGAATTAAGGTTGCGAAAGAAATCAAAAAGGAAGCAACGGTCAGAATCTCTGCTATTTTTATGGAGGAAATCGACCGAAGATTCCAATAAAGAATTCCCGCAAGAATCGCAAGCACTAACCCGATCATATATTGTAGCTGCAAGCTTGCTGCCGGGGATCTTCCCGTATAGAGCTCCGGGTGTTTCAAAACAGCCTCCTGGCGAAAAATACTCTGCAGCATGGTACCAACGGTCAACAAAGTCAGTGCAAAAAGTAAAATCCGCTGATTTCCATGAATAAATGTCACAAGAAAACAGGAAAGAACGGTAATCCCAATCAAAATCGGTAACAAATCCATGTAAATCTTTCCGGCTCCCTTCGCTGAAACCAAAAGCAAAGCCGCAATCTCCAAAGGAATCAGGGCCAAAGCCGGACCTCTTCGAAAAGAATAAAATGATCTTTGAAACTCCCAGCGAATTCGCTCCAGAGACATCTTTTTTTCTCTATTTTCATGTTTATGTATCATATCTGCCATATCTATACCCTCTCTGCCTTAGCAGCTAAAATGGTCGGCTGACTTCTGTGATGATCCGCTTTTACCATGAACTCACAACCGCCAATATAGAAATGATCTTTATCCTTTAAAATGAAACGACTCACCATATTACCATCGGCAAAAATCTTATTGGCAGTGCCAAGATCTTTTAACACAAAATTTCCATTTTCTTCCAAAACCTGACAATGAAATTTTGCCACATAAAGATCATTCAAAGAAAGATCATTTTGAGAATCTCTCCCAATGGAATATGGACTGTGATCAATCTCAATAGATCTTGTCTGTTTTTTCCCTTCATCTAATAAAATCAAATGGATTCGCTGGTCGATCGATAATTCTTTTCTCCTAGGTGCATGATCGACCAGCTGATTATTATCAAATTCATGAAATCCCTTCTCTTCCTCATAAGCACTGAATTCCTCTGAATTTCCCTCTTCCTCATTAAAAACATCATATGCTTCTTCGTCAGCTAAAAGATTCCTGGAAGAATTTCTCTGGAATTTTCTCATGGATCGTTCCTTTTCTTTTTCTTCTTTCTTCATCTGACGAATGGCCCATTCATCCACGAACTTCTCACCTTCTAATGCCGCGTTCTCAAGGCCTTTGTTTGCATATATAAGAATCATTCCGGTAAGTAAAATCAATACGATCACTGCAATCTGAGACATAATTGACATAAAAAAACTCCTGCCTTTCCGAAAGCTATCATGCTTTCTTTCTGACAGGAGCATATCACACCATATTTTTTTCCTCAAACACTACTGTTTCTTGATTTTTACATGATTGACAGCATCGATGACACGATCCAG
This sequence comes from Eubacteriales bacterium, assembly GCA_030531555.1. Taxonomy (GTDB): domain Bacteria; phylum Bacillota; class Clostridia; order Lachnospirales; family Lachnospiraceae; genus Anaerobutyricum. The sequence goes on from JAUNNI010000008.1 coordinate 54,724, forward strand.
ATTATGGGAATCACGGTAAGAAGCATCCTCCCCCAAATTCATTTTCAGCATCTCAATCAGCTCTGTGGCATCCAACCCTTGCAAAGCAAACTCATGCTGCAGAATCTGCGCCATGGAATCATCAAAATCTTTCTGATAACATTTACCAGTCCATATGGAATAAAGTAATGCACAGTAATAATAGATGTCATTCATCTTAAAATCTTTTGAAAATTTATTTGGTTTTCTAAGATAACAATAATCCTCAAATTTATCCGCTTCCAATGGATCCGAAGGATTATTTTTGCTGATATTTAAATTCACAAACTCTGTGCAAGGATAATCCTGCCAAGGTTCCTTGGACTCCCAGCAATCCGCTGCCGCATTCTTAAAGCCAAGATTCTTACGGTTGCGGTTCACATCATCAAATAAAACACGATCCACCGAAGTAAAACGGGCATAACCTGTTTTTTCATATCCGTAATCCTTCATAGAGTGCATAATTTTCATCTGTTTTCCAATACACATGGAAATCCACCATTTATGAATTGTTGGAAGTTCATAAACAGAATTATATTTTCGGCAGAGATCCTCATTCATCTCATAGCCTTTTTCTGTCAATGCCTGTGCAACAGACTCAATGAGCATCCAAACTTCCTGACTATTGGCCAGGGAATCTGCTTTATAGCCGGCAATCATCTCAATGATCGTCTCCACTGGAGTGATGCCAAGAGGCTCCATCTGTGCTTTAGCAAGAAGTTTTTCAATGGACTCCAACGATGGCTGTAGCGCAATACAGAAACGCAGAAGCCATTCACGGGTAACAATCGCCTTACCGGCACGAATTTTAGAGAACTGTGCTTCACAATGGAGGCATCCGATATCTCTTAAAAACCAGGCAGCCTTGTCATAATAGCCATATTCCTCCTGGATCACCTCTTCGAGACACTGGCCAAACCTTCTAGCTCCTTCCTTAAATTCCGTCTTATAAGTGCGAATCACTGCGTAAAATTCTTCGAGAGTCTGTACCTTAGATAAAACAACCCACAGATCCATGGTATCTACACTGCGATGATCTTTAGCATCTTCCTCCTCGAAAATTGCTTCAATCTCTTCCTTTACCGATTCAAAATCATGCACTGGAAAGAGTCCATTTACCACAGCGATCCACAGTGCATCATCGATATTCTTACAGTAAAGACCATAGCCCATATAATTCTCAAGAAGCACATAATTGATTTCTTCCAGGCTCATGTCAAATGCCATCCCAAGGGTAACATAAATCTCCCGGGAAGATGGCATACAGCCTTTCATCCATGCCCCCACGGTCTGTCTGGTTACAGGAATATACTGCACTTCCCCTTTTCTTTCCACGCGGTGAAATACTTTACGTGCAAGGGAAGTATTACTATAATCAAAACGGTCCATCTGTTTTTCCAGAAAATCAGCAAATGGTACTTTATTTTTATGATTGTCGTTTAATTTTTCTTCAATCTCTGAGATAAAAGTATCAATGTTTCCTGGTGTTATCATGCTTCGATCTCCCCTTTGTTCATCTTTCTACGAACTAAAATCAGCTGAATCAACTGAATCAATACGGTAAAGATACCTAATCCTAAGAAGAAATAGATTCGAATGTTCTGTTTTAAGAACATCCATGCGATGGTCTGGATGATATATCCTTCCACGATACATAAACCAATTGCCATCCATAAACGATATCCATCTTTTTTCTTCATTTCAGCTCGTTCAATGGAATAATTTAAGATCATGATCAACCACATACCGCCAACACCGACACTGATCTTCCAATGTCCAATCACCAGGGAATAATTCAGAAGAAATAGAACACAACCAGTAAGAAAACCGTATGGAATGCTGCGAAGAAGTACCGGCCAGAAGCTGCCACGTACGACCTCTTCATACTCTTCCATAACTTCCTCCTCAAAATCTTCTTCGGATTCTATATTCTCTTCGTTCTCTTCTTCCTCAAACTCTTCTATAAAGCCTTCTTCACTCTTTTGTCTCAATAATTTTTCCTGCATCAGCTCTGTTCGGCTGGTATCATGCACCAGACTACCATAGATTTTCTCAATGCCACAAGCGGATAACAACTGCTTATCATCCAACTGTTCGGCTCTTTCACTGAGCTGCTGTAAAAATCCATCTAATATCTGAATCCATTGTTCTTTTCGATCGATTGCCAAAGCCATTTTAGAAAATGCTTCAAAATGCTTCACAGCAAACACATCTTCATTAAGAATCTCTATTCCACGCAACATCCACTGATCTTTCATCTCTCCGGAAATGTAACGAACATCCATCGAATCAACAGCTGCCTGCATAGTAGAAAAATCAGTCAGACTATTCTGAAAATTTTGTTTTAAAAGTCCATCTTCTTTTTCGAATGATCTTACCATCAGTTTAGTATAAATACCCTTTTTCGACTGGGACAAACTGTTTAGATAATCCCTTACTAGATTTTTGTGTTTTTTGCTGTATTGATCGATGGCCCAATCCATTTCTTCTAAAATTTTCTTCTCGCCTTTTCGGCTCATTCCATTTTCCAATACAAGCAGATATTTCTCATAATCCTCACGATCCCAATTTCCAGCATGATAATATTGGAGAAGATTCTCCTGAATCTCTGTTAAAGAGTCTGAGTCACAGGCACGATAAAAGAGCTGTGGAAATTGATTAATCATATCCTGAAAATCCGGAATATCTATGCAATTTTGAATACAGAACTGAAGGAACATCCACTGCACTTCTTTTAGCAGATTCTTGTCAACACTTCTATCTTTCATCTCATCATTTAATTGTTCCATAAAGGCATCATATAAACGACGATTCTGCCAATAAATCGTTGCAAGATTTTCGTAGAAGAAGTGATCCAATTCATCTTCCATGGAAGCAGGATTCACATATTCCTGTGTATCCACCAGATAATAATCCTTCTCCGGTTTTGTATCGGTAAAATAGAAAGAGCTACACTGATTGAGCCCACATCCAAAGGATGCATAACCGGCATTTTTACGAAGTACTTCTGGTAAAATGCTATGAACCGCATACATGATTTCTCTAGCGTTGGCCGCATATTCCTCTCGCTTCCAGCTGGTCACAATAGCAAGCTGACTGCTTCCTCGGAAGATGCACCAAAAGACTGCACGGAAAAAGTCCGGCAGTCTGTCTGCAAAATGATATTTTAAAAAGATATCCTTACCATCTTTAAACTCGTCTTCTACCATCACTTGAGGAAGAAATACATTCCACTCGGATTTCCAGCTCTCCGATGGAAGACAATAGATTGCAGGATCTGTTGTTTCTTTGTCTCTGCACTGGTAGAGAAAGACGATTTTGTTCTTTCGCTGATCCTCCGCAGCCGGCGCAGGTGCCACGAACATTTTTACAAAACCGGTATCCTGGTTGTAGGATAATAATTCTACTTCCACACCACTTTCGTAATCTGCTTCTGCCATACTGGCCATTTTCTCCAGTTCTCTTAATTGTTCTTTGTTTTTTGGACTGCTTGAGGAAACAATGCCAAGTCCAATGGTCCCACCGATGGTGTTCTTAGACCAGGTATATTCATGTCTTAAAAATTCCGCCTTCAATCAAGCCAACCTCTTTCCTGCATGTATTTCATTACCAGCCATAACAATGGTTCCTCCACTCGAATTGGCTGGACTTTTCCGATTGTTTTTACAATTTCCTGTGCACCATCCTGAACGACTTCTGTGTCACATCCAAGGGCTGATACCACAAAAAGACTACTTTCTTTGTAATCCTCCAAATTCCTCTGCAAACGGAACACTTTCTGATCAAAAATCTCTGACAGAATCTCCTGACGAAGGAAATGATGTTCCATGTTGAAGAATCCATAATTACAATGTTCTCTTTCAAATAAAAGATGACTGGCTGCATAAGACCGAATCTCACCAATCTCTTCTAGTTTATCACTTTTTGCAAGAGTTAGGGCCATATATTTGTTTCGAAGTAATGTTTCTCCCAACCCACTTCGAATAGAATCCAATATAATTTCTGCCTTACGCTCTAAAATGTAATCATCATGATATGCCGAATCTTTCATAAAGTCATTGGCATCCATAACCTGTTTTTGATTTTTATTGCTCATTTGCTGGTAAGCAATCTGTTCTTCTGGAGAAAGCAAGCGAAGCTTTTTCAACACCTGCTCCTCATCGGGCATCTTCTGAGTAAGCACCGTATGGTTCAGATGCATCTGTGCCGGATCTACCATACAGATAAAGCCATCCATATGGCGTGCAAATCCCGTTCGCCCAGAACCCGCATTTTCTTTGATCAGCTCACCGGCCACATCATAAATGGCGACAATCAAAGGTAACACTTTCTCACCAAGTCGGTAGGTGATCTCAATGAATACCGGTTTACGAAAAGCCTTGCTTGTGGCACCCGGACAGATTCCCTGACGGAAAAGAAGATCCGCATTTTTCTCCATTTCTAATCGATAAGGATCTCCGGTATTACCCGCTGCATTTCTAGCCATCAAATTTTCTCTTTGAAGGACATGAAAGCCGTCCATCATAAGGGAGCTTAAATACACAGTTTTTCCAGAATCTACACTTCCTGCTAGTCCAACCATCAAAAGATCATAACGGAAAAAATTCTGAGGAAGTGCATTGTGGCAATGAGGACAGATCATGGTGTTGGAGTAAAGAGTCAGTGCTCCTTCTCTCGCAGTAAATGTATAGCCATAATTGTCACCATCATAATGCTTAACCGCAAGATTTTTTCCAGCGGTACTCAATTCCTGATTCAGTTCGGTCAGAATCTCATTATCTACAATGATACGTTCTCCGTCAATCTGCTCCCCAGGAACACCCATAGCATCCCAAAACTGAATATAGGGAACATCTCTCTTTGGAGTTGCCAGATCATTTAAAGCAGGAGAAATGAATCTGGCTCCATCGGTTCGAAGAAGAAATCCCGCTTCTTCGTTGGAAATCTCCGTAAAGCAAAACGGACATTTCTTTTTTATCATAACATTTTTTTCATTCATAAGTCCTTCTCACCTAACATCCTTTCACTGCCTTGAGCGAAATCTCATGCTTGGATTCTAAGATAATATAATACTGAATATCTCGATGAATCAATGCATTTTCCACTCTGCTTCCTTCATCTCTTCCTTGTCCAATCTGTCTTATTTCAAACTGAGAGTTATCAGAGGATCGAATCAGAAGGGTATCCGGATCGTCGGTCGCACCGATTTCAATGTTCTGATCTTCTATATAATAAGTAAATTCTTTTCCTGATGGATGCTTCCCGTAAAGTAGTATTTCATCTAATCGAACCAAACCTTTTTTTCGTCGTCCATCATTCATCGTTGCACAAAAACCGCCAAAGGCAGATCCATGAGTGACACGAACATCCATATAAAACACTTTGGTCTTCTGAATACGGTCTGCTTCTTGTTTTCGTTCTTTTTGTTCTTCGATACGAATCTGTTCCTGCTCCATCTCATAAATCGCCAGACCGAGCACATCCCGTCTTCGTCGAATGCCTCCCTTGCTACCAACATACTGTACCAAAGAAGCTGATAATAATAATCCTACGAGAACGAAACTGATTTTTGCTAAAATTAACATGCATTAGCTCCTTTTTCCTAAAATATGTCCTATATTCAAGACGAATACATTTTTTATTATAACAGACTCTATTCATTTCTCAAGAAGAAGAGTTTATTGATTTTTACTTGTTTTTATACTAAAATATGAGACAGGATAATTATAAGAAGCGAAGAAAAAGGAGACTTATGGCATACTCGACCATTGAATTAAGGGAAGAATTTCATATTGACAACATCACAACCATTCATCATTTCGAATACAAAAGTGATTTTATTTTTAAGAGCGAATACCACGATTTCTGGACCTTATTCTATGTGGAGGATGGCGTGTTTGAAATTTCCAGCTCCAGCAAAAAGGATTCCGCCATCCTTTTAGAAAAAAACCATCTGTATCTGCAATCCCCAAATGAGCATTATTCCTATCGCTCCGTTGGAAACGAGCCTGCAGTAGTGTTCACCATCGGTTTTTACAGTAAAGATGTCAATTTGGATATCCTTGCCAAGGAAGATTTTTTCTGCAATCCACAGATAAAGACAATCATTCTTTCGATTGCCAGTGAAAGCAGTCTTTGTTTTACTTCCAGGGTGGATAGTTCTTCCATCTATTATTTAGAACGCAAATTCAATCAGCCATTTGGTGGAGAACAATTAATCGTTCTGAACCTTAAAACACTTCTGATTTATCTCATGCGTCAAACTTGTGCCAGTGAGGCGGAAGAAACACTCTACGATTCCGAATCCTTAAAAAGAGATATTCTCCTTTTTGATCGCATAACAAATTATTATATGGAACATATTACGGAACATCTAAAGATTGAAAAAATCTGCCAGGAATTCTCCATAGGTCGATCTCATCTGCAGAGAATCTTCCGTAACCAAACTGGTATGGGTGCCATTGAATATTTCTGTCAGATGCGCATCAGTGTCGCAAGACAATACATCCGAGACAACAATATGTCCTTGACGGACACTTCAAAAGCTCTTGGTTACACATCCATCCATTATTTTTCCAAACAATTTAAGAAAATTACGGGGATGACCCCATCTGAATACAAAACTTCCATTCAGTCTGCACAGAAGGATCCTTTATACCAGCAAATTCAATGGACCAAGGAAGATAATGAATAAAAAAGCGCCGTAGCAATCATATTTTATCTGTGATTTCTACGAGCGCTTATTTTTGTTTTATGACTTTCCAATCTGATATCTTTTCGTTTGATAGCTTCCCTTATTCATCAAGAACGCCTCAGCGTTCTTTCTTCTTTATGCCCAGAGTTCTTCTGGGTACTTTCCTTCTGCCTTCATCTGCTTGATGGCATCCATAACCATGGCTTTATCTTCCTGATAAGTTACTCCATACCATTTTTCAGCAGTTTCTGTAACTTCTACCGTAGCTTTTCCTTCTGCTAAGAGATCTGCCACAATACTTGGAAGGAAGTATTCACATTTCATTGGATTGGAAGCAAGATTCTCTTCTAAAAACTTAGGAAAAGCTTTCTCCACTTCTTTCATAAATCCTGGTGTAAAGCCCCAACAGTTCATGGAAACTGGTGTGCCATCTGGAATTTCTGTCCAGCTTGCCCCTTCATCCAAAGTAAATGCAGCATTTTCTCCAACTTTCGCAATATGAGTACGTTCTGTGATATCCTGGAGAAAATGATTTTCATCCACAACACAAACACCACGGGAAACATGACCATTTTCTGTGATTGTCTTTTCCACATGGAATCCTACCATAGTATAACGATAAAGTTCATCATCTTCATGGGTTGTCAGATATTCATTCAATTTTTCGAAGGCTTCTCTGCCATAAAAATCATCGGCATTGATAACAGCAAATGGAGCATCAATGGCATCTTTGGCACAAAGAACAGCGTGGCCTGTTCCGAATGGTTTTACTCTTCCTTCTGGTACTACATAAGGAGCTGGGATTTTATCTAATTCCTGGAATACATATTCCACTTCCATAAATGGCTCAATTCTTTTTCCAACAATTTCTTTAAAGTCATCTTCTATCGCATGTTTGATAATAAAAACAACTTTTTTAAATCCTGCCTTCATGGCATCATATACAGAAAAATCAAGAATTGCATGGCCCTGGGCATCCACAGGATCCATCTGTTTTAATCCGCCATATCTACTTCCCATGCCAGCAGCAAGTACTACTAAAATTGGTCCTTTCATAATCTTTCTATCCTTCTTTCATTTCATCATATAATCGTATTTTATACAGATATACATCCTATTCTCCCATAGATAAAAAGAAACATCAAGTAAAATTTCTCATATATATATAACTTCTGCTTGAATATTTTCAAATTATTTACTATAATAGTTTTTGAAATTGTTAAAAATTGAGAATACTTACAATAATTAGGAGAATTTTCTATGAAGCAACAACATTTTACATTCACACACAACTCGATTCACAGAAACATTCCTTTGAAAGTATCCCATATGAATCTTTATCATTGCGACGACATGACAACTAATTTTTTAGATGCACATACCTATCCAAAAATTCTCTTTGTATACAATGGAGCAGGTTTTCTTCAGATCAATGATCATTCTCTTTCCTTTAATAAAAATGAGATTGTTATTATAAAGCAGGGTGCTTTCTCATACCAAGTGACACCAAACAATGGACCTGTTGATTTTGCTCTCGTCGGATTTGATGATATCGACTTTTCTTTTTCCAAAGAAATCGAAGACAAACCATTTCTACATATTCATGTAACCGAAGAACTTAATTGTTTTTTCATGCAAAACATCGTCAAAGAACTACAAGAGAAAAATGATCTTTATCATCAAGTATGTAATTATTATGTGAATCTTTTATTCATTCAATTAAAACGTGAGTCTCAGATTAGCTACCAAATACAGGTAAAAGAGAAGATCAACAGCGATTGTGAATTCATCCGTAATTATTTGGATGAGCATTACACCGAAGATATCACTCTAGATACTTTATCGGAGATTAGTAAAATGAACAAGTACTACTTAGTTCACTCTTTTACCAATACATACGGATGCTCCCCAATCAATTATCTGAATGAGAAAAAGATTGATGAAAGTAAAATTCTTCTTGAAACCACCGACTATCCTATCGCCAAAGTAGCAAAAATGATTGGATATTCTTCCCAGTCTTACTTCTCTCAATCTTTCAAAAAACATACTTATATGACACCAAATGAATACAGAAGATTCATGAAACAAAAATAAGAAAAAGACTATTCTGCCAAATTAACAAAGCAGAATAGTCTTTCTTTTTATTTGTTATGTTTCTATTTATTTCATCAAAAATGCAATAAACAAACATGCCAGAATTCCGAGATAAAATCCCAAACCAGGATTTCCCTTTTCTATCCCTTCCTCTTCTTTTAAATCATTTGCTTTTATCACAAATCGAAGGATTGCTGCAATAAGGATTGTTGCCACAATCATTATAATTGCTCCCGACAATACTGCAGAAGTTAGGATAGTTCCAGATTCATTGATTAAGTTCCCATCAAACGGACAATACCCACCAATCTGAAACTCCAAAATCACTCTCACCAGACTCGTTTCCCTAAATGCTGTCGTAATCACTGTAAACAGATTAAAAAGAAAATGGATCAGTATTGTTACGGTAAGGTTGCTCGTAATACGAAATACCAACGCAAAAAACAATCCCATAACAAATGCATAGCAAATCTGATTGTAGTTCATATGCCCCAATGCAAAGAGCATTGCTGAGATCAGAATGGCCTTTCTCCCATTACCCAGTCTATGGAAAATAAGACCTCTGAATATAATTTCCTCCACTACTGCTGGTGCCAAAGCCAATGCAATAATTGCGTAGGCTAACTGATTCTGTACATTGCTTAAAGCCTCTGTTATGTGATTTTTAAAAAACAACATAGAGATTGCATTCACATAACCAGCTAAAATCAATAAAAGGATTGTCAATGGCAGTATGGATATCAGTTCTTTTCCTTTTGGTCTTTTTATTCCGCTTTCTTCTACAAGAAATAAGAAATCTCCATAGTGAAGTAAAATCAAATAACTCAGAAGCATCACATTTATCAAAAATGCTACCAAATAACTAATCGGCATATTCTGAAATAGATACAGGCAAACCGACCAGCCTAATGCACATAGAAAAATCGCCGCCTTTTTCTTTCGATTTACATAAGCAAGATAGATCCAAATAATACTGTCAAATATCATTAATCCATATGGAATTCCTAAAAGAAAACTTACCAGGGCAGATCCAATAACATGGATCAACACAACGGTCAGCCAAATATCATCTAATTTATTGGAGCGATAATTATTCATCATTCCTCTCCTAATCTAGTCCTATAACTTGTAGATTCCTTCTGGTGTAATACGGATTTTTTTCATCTTGTAAAGACGACCAATAGCACGTTTATATTCATTTTTACTCATTCCAAATACTTCTTTTATATCTGCTGGAGATGACTTATCATGATATGGGAGGAATCCTTGATTCACTTCCAGTTTTTCCATAATAAAACCAGAGTCAATATCCATCTGCATATAACCCTTTTCTCGAACACTTAAGTTCAATTTTCCGTCTTCTCTTCTTTCTTTAACGCGTGCCTCTATCACTTCACCAATGTGGAAATTTCTTACCATTTCATTGGCTGGAATCAAACCTAAGTACTTAGAATCAATGGCAACAAATGCGCCGTATTGTGGATTCACACTAAATACAGTTCCACTTACCATATCATTTTCTTTGTATTCTGAGTCTGTGCGAAGATATTCATATACCTTCATAGTTCCACAAAGTCTCTCACTTTTATCAATGTACAAAGCAAATAAATATTTTTCTCCCTTTTTCACCTTAATAGTCTGTTCACTAAAAGGAACAAGAAGATCTTTTTCTAATCCCCAATATAAAAAGGCACCTACTTTATTCACCTGAACAACTTCAAGTTCCTTTACCTCACCAATTGTGAGCATTGGAGTCTTTGTGGTTGCAATAAGACGATCGGAAGAATCTTTATAAACGAAAACCTCAATCTCATCTCCAATGTTAGCACCTTTTGGTACCTGTTTTTTAGGTAGAAGAATACATTCTGTATCTTCTCCTCTCTCACGAACATGGTCACATAAATATACTCCAAAATCCGCTTTATGGTCTATCACTAATACTTGTCTTTTTCCTAATTCAAACATATTCTACTCCTTTATTCTTCGAAATCTTCCGAATATAATTCAACCAATGCTAACAGCATGTCGTTCTCTTTGGTAAATCGGCATCGGATTTTTCCTTTTTCTTCTATCGTTTCAATAATAATTGTATCTTTTTCAAATGCAGACTGACGATAATCAATCATTACTTTTTTTATGTGGAAACCATCTGGCAACATATCTTCTGCCCACATGGCATAGTATGCATTATTAACATGGGAATTGCTATCAACATAGTGATGGTCAATCAAGATTTCATCTCTTTTTACCCATTCACCTGTCACATCCAGTTTTCTTTTCACACGAATTTTATCATCTGTAACTCCTGAAATATAGGCATCTGTCATATCCTGAGGCACACGAATTGGCGTGAAAGTCGATAAATTCATAAGAATCCATAAAGAATCTGCACTGGCTAATACATGATCTTCCTGATCCATAAGGATATATCGACGATATCCATAAAATCCTCTCATCTTATATGGCTCAGTTACAACCTTTAGCTCTTCCCCCATAGTTGGAAAACGATTCACTTCCAGATTCCATGCAAGTAAAAACCATCCGCGGTTGATTTCTAATTCTTTTTGAACAGTATATCCTAAAGATTCTGAATGAAAAATACTCGAATCCTGAAAATAATCTAAAAGTTTATGTAAATTAACGTGACCCGTCTCATCCGTTTCACTATATCTCACCCGAAAAGGCATCGTATATCTCATTATTATACTTCTCCATTTCTACGATACTAAATACTATCTTCTTTTATATATCCAAAATATTTTATCATAATAAAAAAGGGTTCAGATCTGCTTATCGTCTACTGAACCCTTATCGTCAATCAAATCATATTATTAAACAGCAGATTCGGATTAGATAAATCTGTTTTTCTTCTGCTGCTCTTCATTAATGACCATCTTCATAGCAGTTTCTACTGCAGATGTGTCGCCAAAGAAAGCTAATGTAGTAATGTGCTGTGGGCAGCTACCACTAATTTCAACCGGATAAACGTTACTTGTCTTATATGCACGATCTGCATAATAAAGAACACCAGATACAGTTGTCTGGAATAAACCGATTGCTTCAAATTTCTTATCTTTAAGCTCATTGCGACTTTCAGCATTCATCTTACGATAAAACATGTCCATTACAAACTTACTTGGATTATAAATAATGCGTCCTTCTGCCATAATGATCTCCTCACTTCTTATATTAAGATTCTTATAATGATTAAATATACTATGAAAATAATAGCATATTTACTTTTACAAAACAACCGTTTTTATCCACACCTCTTATATGGTGTAATTGGATTTTATTGTCATAAAAAGATACTTTTTTACAAAAAGAAAAGGACACTCATAAACCAGTGTCCTTAAGCAGCGCTACCAGGATTCGAACCTGGAGATGCCGGAATCAGAATCCGGTGCCTTAC
>JAUNNI010000069.1 GCA_030531555.1 Eubacteriales bacterium
CCAGTGATATCTTCTGGGGATGTTTCAAGACGTACAAGAACAACTTTTTCACCTTTTGCAGCCCATTCAACAGCATCGTCAGCTGTGAATACAACTTTACCACAAGCAGCTCCTGGAGAAGCACCAAGTGCTTTAGCAACTGGAGTAGCAGCTTTAAGAGCAGCAGCGTCGAACTGTGGGTGAAGTAATGTATCTAAGTTACGAGGATCGATCATAGCAACAGCTTCTTCTTCTGTTCTCATGCCTTCGTCAACGAGGTCACAAGCGATCTGTAAAGCAGCCTGAGCTGTTCTCTTACCGTTACGTGTCTGAAGCATGTATAATTTACCATGTTCTACTGTGAATTCCATATCCTGCATATCGCGGTAGTGGTTTTCAAGAATCTGGCATACTTCTACGAACTGAGCGAATGCTTCTGGGAATTTCTGTTCCATTTCTGTGATGTGCATTGGAGTACGAACACCAGCTACAACGTCTTCGCCCTGTGCGTTTGTTAAGAATTCACCGAAGAGACCTTTAGCGCCTGTAGCAGGGTCACGTGTGAAAGCAACACCAGTACCACAGTCATCACCCATGTTACCGAATGCCATGGACTGTACGTTAACAGCAGTACCCCAGCTATAAGGGATATCGTTGTCACGACGGTAAACGTTAGCACGTGGGTTATCCCAAGAACGGAATACAGCTTTGATAGCGCCCATTAACTGTTCCTTTGGATCAGATGGGAAGTCATCACCGATTTTAGCTTTGTATTCAGCTTTGAACTGATTAGCTAATTCTTTAAGATCTTCAGCTGTAAGTTCAACGTCCTGTGTAACGCCTCTGTTTTCTTTCATTTCGTCGATAAGTACTTCAAAGTATTTCTTACCAACTTCCATAACTACGTCAGAATACATCTGGATGAAACGACGATAGCAGTCCCATGCCCAACGTGGGTTGCCAGACTGTTCTGCGATAGCTTCTACTACTTCTTCATTTAAACCAAGGTTAAGGATTGTATCCATCATACCTGGCATGGAAGCACGAGCACCGGAACGTACGGAAACAAGAAGTGGATTTTCTTTGTCACCGAATTTCTTTCCTGTGATTTCTTCCATTTTAACGATATACTCATTAATCTGTCCCTGGATTTCATCATTGATTTCACGGCCATCTTCATAGTACTGTGTACAAGCTTCTGTTGTGATTGTGAAGCCCTGAGGTACTGGAAGACCGATATTTGTCATTTCTGCTAAGTTAGCGCCTTTTCCACCGAGAAGGTTTCTCATGGAAGCATCGCCTTCTTTAAACAGGTATACCCATTTTGCCATTGTTAAGTTCCTCCTTAAAACATAATCATCATTTGTGCACAATTTAGCACACACATTAATATACCATATAATTTCCAATAATTCTATACATTTTACAACAAAAAAGAACACTAATTTTAAGTCAAATCACACTTTTTTTCGGTATACTTTTACAAGAGTATCTATTTTTTCTCATAAAGCAGGAAAAAACAGGTCTGACCAAAGATTCCATAAAAATACCCTCTATTTTTTATCACGGTGTCCAAAATCCGATGTGGAGAAGGTATCCTCCTCTGAGAAACGATAACGGTATTTGGTATGGAATTTGGAATGCATGATAATCTGTTCTGCATACAGGCCATTGTAACCGGATAGCATATAACTAATTGCAACAGAAAGTATAAGATATCTCACTCCCTCAAAACCAAATAATTCAAAACCAATTAACATAGAAGCAATCGGACAGTTTGTTACACCACAAAAAACAGAGATCATACCGATGGCTGCACAAAGGGATGGGGAAAGTCCTACAAGGCATCCAAATACATATCCAAAGGTCGCTCCGGTTGTGAAGGCTGGTACGATTTCGCCGCCTTTATAACCAGCGCCCAAGGTAATTCCTGTCATCACAATTTTCAGAATAAATGCATAAAATACAACTTTTCCATCGATGGCTTCTTCAATCAAGCCAGTGCCGGCACCCATAAAATCTGTAAGTCCAAAAACTTTAACCAGTGCAATAAAAATTAAGCCACCAGCCACGACTTTTACATATGGATTTTTAAAGAAATGACTGTACAAATGAGAAATCGTATGAAGGATTTCACAAAAGAGCATAGACAAAACAGCACAGCAGACACCAAGAAACATAATTTTGATTCCTGGGACCACACCAAACACCGGAAAATGCTGAATATGAAATGCTTCTGCAGAAATACCCATATTACTGGAGAATACATTTGCTACCAAGGATGCAACAACACATGGTACCAAAGCGGCATAATGCATTACACCAACGCTGACCATTTCCATTGGGAAGATGGCCGCTGCCATCGGTGTACCAAACACTGCGGAAAAGGCAGCGCTCATTCCGCTCATAACGAATACTTTTCGATCTTTCTCTTTAATATGGAAAATTCGCCCGATGGTACTACCAATACTACCACCCATCTGAAGGGCTGCTCCCTCTCGCCCGGCAGACCCACCACAAAAATGAGTCAAAAGTGTTGCAATATAGATAACCGGAGCCAAAAGCGCTGGAACTGCTTTTTTATCTTTTCTGATAGCTACAATCAGCACATTTGTTCCAGGATCTTTTTCAAACCCAACCGTACGATATAAAAATACAATAATCAAACCTGTGATCGGCATTAAGAATAATGTCCAGGTATTGACCGTTCGAAATGCAGTCACTTTATGTAGACAATATGCAAAGGCACTACTAAATGCACCAACCGCAAGACCTACCATGGCTGCAACAATAATCCACCAGATTGTCATTTTGGCTGTCAGCCAAAACTTTGTCCACATAATTTGGATTTTAAACTTGTACATGGGCCACTTGGCTTTAAGCTCTTGAAATGAATTTTTAAACTTTTCCATTTTCCCATCTCCTTGTCTCTCATTTTGCCCCTAAAAAATCAATTTTATATAAGATTGCCAATCTTGATTATAATACTTTTCTCTATTTTTTCCACACATTTTTATGAAGAAACATAACTTTATTTAGAAAATATAACCATTTTTGTTGACATTTTTAATCTATCGTGTTATTTTTTAATAAGTCAAATGCAATGAGAAGGAATAGTAGATCATATTGAGATATTCAGAGAGCTGTTGGTTGGTGTGAAGCAGTTACCTCTTATGTTTGAACTCGCCTTTGAGCAGCGTGCTGAACCGCTTTATGCAGTAGGCATAGCCGGAGCCTGACCGTTACAGCAGGAGGATATAAGGTGTAAGAATACATCCGTATCTGTTATGAGGGTATACATGCAATATGTATAAATTAGAGTGGTAACGCGGGTTTATAACAGCTCGTCTCTTATAAAGAGACGGGCTTTTTTTATTTTCTAAAAAGCGTTCACCCTATTCGTAATAGATTTCGATGAAGACAAACAACACCATCCTATTATGGAATATATTTGATTTTTAGGAGGTAAAGTTTATTATGAAAGGTTTTGAAAAGTACATTCCATTTGTCCCACAGAAAATTGAAAACAGAACATGGCCAGATAACACCATCACTAAAGCACCAACATGGTGTTCTGTTGACTTAAGAGATGGTAACCAGGCATTGATCGATCCTATGAATATGGAAGAAAAACTGGAAATGTTCCACATGCTCGTAGATACCATCGGCGTGAAAGAAATCGAAATTGGTTTCCCATCTGCTTCCGATACCGATTATGAAATCTGTCGTGAATTGATTGAAGGCGGACATATTCCAGATGATGTTACTATCCAGGTTTTAGTGCAGGCTCGTCCTCATCTTATTAAAAAGACTTTTGAGGCAATTCAGGGTGCAAAACATGTTATCTTCCACTTCTACAACTCCACATCTACTTTACAGCGTGAAGTTGTATTCCGTACTGACGTTGCCGGCGTAAAACAGATTGCCATGGATGCTGCAGATCTGATCTACGAAATGGCTCAGCCTGTTATCGCAAGTGGCATGGATCTTCGCTTTGAATACTCTCCAGAATCCTTTATGGGTACAGAAATGGATGCAGCTGTTGAAATCTGTGAAGCAGTATTAGACCATCTTCATGCAGATGAAGACCATAAAGTAATCCTCAATCTTCCTACTACCGTTGAAAACTGTATGCCAAACCAGTTTGCCGATGAATTAGAATACTTCATCCGTAAACTTCCAGGAAGAGAACGTGCCATCATCTCCCTTCATCCACATAATGACCGTGGATGTGGTGTTGCCACAACAGAAACCGGACTTCTTGCCGGCGCAGAACGTGTGGAAGCCTGCCTTTTCGGAAATGGTGAACGTACCGGTAACGTAGATATGATCACCGTTGCCATGAATATGTATGTACAGGGAGTAGATCCTGAGCTTGATTTTACCGATATGGAAAAAATCATCGATATGTACGAAAGATGTACTAAGATGCGTGTTCCAGAAAGACAGCCTTACGCTGGTGATCTGGTATTCACCGCTTTCTCCGGAAGTCATCAGGATGCCATCAACAAAGGCTTCGAATATATGAAAGAAATCAACACCAGCAAATGGATGGTTCCTTACCTTCCTATCAACCCATTAGATCTTGGCCGCGATTACGAACCAGTTCGTATCAACTCCCAGTCTGGTAAAGGTGGTGCTGCTTTCATCATGCATCATAAATTTGGCTACGATATGCCAAAAGCAATGCACGCAGAATTCGGTGCTGTTGTTCAGGAAGAATCCGATCGTCAGGGTGTGGAATTAAAGAGCGATACCATCTGGGAACTCTTCGAAAAAGAATACCTTCAGGTTACTGGTCCATACCGTGTTCTTAACAGTAAATTAAATGCCGACGTAGAAGATGGTGTAGCTCACTCCTACTTCTATGGTAAGATTCAGCATAAAGAAGAAACCATCTTTGAAGTAAAAGGAGAAGGAAATGGTCCAATCGATGCTTTCTTCAATGCCATTAAAGATGAACGTATGAATCGTTTCGAATTCATCGACTATAAAGAACATGCCATCAGTAAAGGTTCCGACTCCAAAGCGGTTGCTTACATCCAGCTTCGTGACAGATGGGGCAATGACTTCTTTGGTGTTGGTGTGGATAGCAACATTTCCATGGCCTCCATCAAAGGTATTATCTGTGCCATCAACCGTGGTAAAAAGATTGAACATATCATGGAAGCGATGGAAGCAGAACAATAAAATGTTTTCATAAAACTCACTGGAAAGTTCAGCAAGTACATTTTAAGCAATAAAAATAGCGTCGCAGCTTCGATTTCAATCGTTACTGTCGGCGCTATTTCTTTATATATTATAAGGAAGAATTATGATTAAAAATATTTACTTATTTTGCATTGGATGGATAAGCTACCAATTTCCCATCGGATAAATCGATGCAAATGTTATCTCCTGCATTAACCTTACCCTCCAGGATCAATCTGGCTGCCAGGGTTTCCACATGTTTCGTAAGGAAACGTTTCAGTGGTCTTGCACCATATGTTGGCTCATATCCATTTTCTACGATATAATCTGTTGCAGCATCCGTTACTGAAATCGTAAGCTCACGATCCGCAAGACGTCGGTTTACGTCATCCAGCATGAGATGGATGATATTGCCAATATTGTCTTTTGTAAGAGGTTTGAATAAGATGGTTTCATCCAGACGGTTTAAAAATTCTGGGCGGAAATGATTTCTGAGATCTCCAAGAACCATCTGCTCTGCCTGAGGCATGATATTACCATTTTCATCGATACCTTCTAAAAGATAGGTGGAGCCGATATTGGATGTCATAATTAAAATGGTATTTTTGAAATCCACCGTTCTGCCCTGAGAGTCTGTAACACGACCATCGTCTAAGATTTGTAACAGAACATTGAAAACATCTGGATGGGCTTTTTCAATCTCATCAAATAATACAACCGAATAAGGTTTTCTGCGAACAGCCTCTGTCAGCTGGCCACCTTCTTCATATCCAACATATCCCGGAGGCGCTCCGATCAAACGGGATACGGAGAATTTCTCCATATACTCACTCATATCAATACGAACCATGTTTTGTTCGTTATCAAATAAGCTTTCAGCCAAAGCTTTGGCAAGCTCTGTTTTACCAACACCGGTAGGTCCTAAGAATAAGAAGGAACCGATTGGCTTATCCGGATCTTTGATCCCTGCTTTGGATCTGATGATGGCTTCTGTTACCTTCTCAACCCCTTCATCCTGGCCAACCACTCGTTTATGTAATTCTCGGTCCAGATTCAATGTTTTATTTCTTTCCGATTCCGTCAGCTTGGCGATTGGAATTCCTGTCCAACGGCTGATAATCTTGGCGATTTCTTCTTCGCTTACGGATTCATGAAGATAGGAACCCTCTTCTTTCTTCGCCTTCTCTTCCGCTTCTTCTAAGCTTTTCATCAGTTCTGGAAGCTTACCATATTGAAGTTCCGCTGCACGATTTAAATCATAATTTCTCTGGGCAATCTGAATCTCATTTTTTAAGGCTTCAATTTCTTCTTTGATCTTGGAAACCCTTTCGATGGAGGATTTTTCCTGATCCCAATTTGCCTTTTGTGCATTGAAATCTTCACGGAGATCTGCCAGCTCTTTCTGAAGATCCTGAAGACGTTCTTTACTCATATGATCCTCTTCTTTTTTAAGCGCTGCCTCTTCGATTTCCATCTGCATGATTTTTCTCTGAATTTCATCCAGTTCTGCTGGCAGGGAATCCAATTCTGTTTTGATCATGGCACATGCTTCATCCACCAAATCAATGGCTTTATCAGGGAGGAAGCGGTCTGTAATGTAACGGTTGGATAAAATTGCTGCACTTACCAATGCGCTATCCATGATTTTTACACCATGATATACCTCATAACGTTCTTTTAATCCACGGAGAATAGAGATGGTGTCCTCCACATTTGGTTCATCTACCATAACCGGCTGGAAACGACGTTCCAAAGCTTTATCTTTCTCGATATACTGACGGTATTCATTTAAAGTAGTGGCTCCGATACAATGAAGTTCTCCTCTTGCCAGCATTGGCTTTAAAAGATTTCCGGCATCCATGGCTCCATCCGTTTTTCCAGCTCCAACAATAGTATGAAGTTCGTCGATGAAGAGGATGATCTGTCCATCGCTGGCCTTGATTTCTTCCAAAACAGCTTTCAGTCTTTCTTCAAACTCTCCTCGGTATTTAGCTCCAGCCACCAGGGAACCCATATCAAGAGCAAAAAGTTTTTTATCACGAAGGGAATCTGGCACATCTCCTTTTACAATTCGCTGTGCAAGTCCTTCCACAACTGCTGTTTTACCAACACCAGGCTCTCCCATGAGAACCGGATTGTTCTTAGTCTTTCTGGAAAGGATTCGAACTACATTTCGAATTTCACTGTCTCTTCCAATGACCGGATCCAGTTTCTGCTGTTTGGCACGCTCCACCAGATCATATCCATATTTTTCCAATGTCTCATAAGTTGCTTCCGGATTATCACTGACTACCTTCTGGTTGCCACGAACAGTGGATAAGGCCTGAAGAAAACGTTCTCTCGTGATCCCATAAGCCTGGAATAATCCCTTTACTTCTTTATTCGGATGAGCTAAAAGAGACAGGAAGAGATGTTCCACAGAAATATATTCATCTCCCATAGCTTTGGATTCATCCTCTGCAGATACTAAAACTTCATTTAAGCTCTTACTGATATAAGTCTGTCCGCCGGACACTTTTGGTTTTTTCTCAATTAATTTCTGTGCCTGTGCAAGAAATGCTTCCTTATTCACTTCCATTTTCTCAACCAGTTTTAGAATTAAACTGTCCGAAATGGTAAGTAAACTATAAAGAAAATGTTCCTGATCAATCTCAGGATTACCATACTGATATGCCATTTTTTCACATGCACTCACTGCTTCCATTGATTTTTGTGTAAATTTATTTATATTCATACAAATACCTCCTAAGGCTTATTTGTTATACATCATCTATAACACTAAATCATATATAACACGTTTTATTAGCCAAGTCAAGTATTGAGTGTTAATTTTTTATAAAAAATAAACGCCTCCTTTTAGGGCAGTGTTCATAAAACAGTAGGGACTGAACAAGGAGCACTGTCACGAATGGATAGGCCAAAAATGAAATACCGAGCACTATGGGATCTCCCCATAGTACTCGGTATTTTCAACTTATTGCCGTATCGTCAAACTACCATTAAGCGATTAAACTAAAATTTACCACCCTGACAATATTCCTATCGCTTCAGTATTTATCCAAGAAGGTTTCTTTATCCATGAGTCCTAACTTATACTTCACTTCGTATTCCTCCGTAGAGATAATATGACCATCTTGAAGATATCCGAAGATTGTGCACGGAAGACCGATATCCTCCTTTGCTGAATACCCAACACGCATCATACCTCGATCCAACCAGTTAGTGATATCATTTTTATAAGTCAGTGGTTTTGACAACAGATAGCGGGCAGTCCACTTATAATGGTCGCAATACACCCAACCAGTTTGCTCCGCCATTTTCTCCGTTACAATATCCTTGGTCTTTGTCTCAAACACATATTTCATTACATCTCCACCGATCGTATAAGCACCGATTGCAGCCTCGCCGCATAAATCTGTTTGACCATATTTGTTTTTTTCCGATCTATAGGTTGTCTTCCATTCAGTTACATGCTTCGCACCGGTGCCGGTATCATAAAGCACATACGCACTACGATAAACAACCGGATAATCAAATTGAATATCAAAATCAGGATCATACGCTCCTTTACTCATTTCCGGAGTTCCTGAGATAATAACGAATTTTCCTTCCAAGGATTCGTCTATGGTAGTAATGTCTTCAATGTAGACTGCATTGGCCATTACTTTACGATATTTTGATTTTTCCTCATGCACATTAACGATCATTCCCAGTACTATTAGAACGCACAATATCAAAATTATTTTAAATTTTTTGCTCATAGTATTCCATTTTATAGCTGCATCTGCAAAACTCATAATATTCATAATCATCATTTTTAAATAAGATAGTACCACGAAATTATTATATACGATAGAACAAATAATATCAATCCAGATTGCATTCTCCTTAATTCAAATTCAGGAATTCAATCCAGCGTAACTTTTGGGATTTTTAGAAATCAGTGATTGAATAAAAAATATTAGAAAAAATATTGGAACGAATGGAACAAATGAAACAAATGAAAAGGCGCGACCGAAGCCACGCCTTTTGGAACGTCTTTTATTTCTTATTACTGTCTTGTTCCAATCTTTTTTAAGATTGGAGAAATGTGTTTATAGATTAAGAATGTAATGATTACACTGATCATAGCCTTCATGAATGTAAATGGAAGGTTAAATACAATGAGACATTCTAAAATGTTATGAACACCAGGGAAAATCAGCTGGTATGCAGCAAGAATCGCTTCCTTTGGCATGAAATTGTAATATACAGGATATACAACAAAATAATTTGTTACGACACTAAGTGCTGCCATTAATACTGCGCCAAGGATGGAACCAAGGAGAGCATTCTGTTTTGTTTTCTTTTTCTGGTAAATAATACCAGCTGGAAGAACAAAAATCGCATTAAGAATAAAGTTTGAAAGTTCACCAACACCTGCAGAAGAAGTTAAAGCAAGGTGGAAAACGTTCTTAATTAAAGCAATTAATACACCACCGATTGGGCCTACTGCAAATGCTCCGATCAAAGCTGGAAGGTCTGAGAGATCCAGTTTAATAAAGGATGGCATAAATGGCACACCAAACTCAAAGAACTGTAAGATAAATGCAATTGCAGAAAGCATAGCAACAACAGTCATTGTGTTTGTGCTGATTTTTGATTTTGACATATACATTTCCTCTTTTCTCTTTTTCTTCGAACTGACTAATTTGTTAATTCTTGTCATTCGCTAAAAATGATTATAGCATTTTTATGACCTTTTGAACAGAATCAGACCTATTTTTTTCACATATAAAACATGGTATTCTTATAGAAACATGTTATACTATTATTAGGTTATTATATCTTCATTATAGAAAGGAAAAGAACATGAGAAAAAGAGTTGACGCACATGTGAATATGCAAAAAATCGTGCCCAACGTGAATGCTTTATATCGTGGTTTGTGGGATTTTCCAGAAGATCATGAAAGTGTTGGTTTCATCTCCTGCGACGTGGAAGATGTTATGTATTTTGCATTGGACGATGCGACCAAGAAGGCTCGTATCCATGTTGTTCATGTAGAAACAGTTTACGGCGGTGTTGAAAAAGCCTGGAGCCGTTATGGTGGAGAAATTACTGCCATTATTTCAGGACCGAAGGTAGAAGATGTTCGAAACGGCCTTATGTATATTAAAGATTATATTGAGAATAAGTGTGGTGTTTATGTGATCAATGATGATCCTTCCACTGCATTTTATGTAGATTTGATGCCTCGTATTGGCAAATGGAATCAGGAACGCCTTGGTCTTCCTGCCAACAGCGCCCTCGCTTACCTTGTGGCAACACCAATCGAAGCAACCTATGCATTGGATAAAGCCTTAAAAGCAAGCAATACAAAGATTGTAGAATTCTTTGATGCTCCATCCCGCGTTAACACCGGTGGTGCTTTATTGGCTGGCTCAGAATCTGCATGTAAAGCAGCTGTGGAAGCCTTCGCAGATGCCGTAGAATTCTGTTATGCCAATCCGATGAGTTTAGATTCTTAATCGAATCAGCCGACAAAGATTCCAGTTTTGATCAAGATAGATAAAGGAGAAAAGATATGAATAGCGTACGTATTCAGCCTCATGTTTTATCCCAAAAAGTAATTGCCAATGTCAATCCAGAATTGGCACGTATTTATAAGATTCCGGAAGATCACCAAAGTATTGGTTTCTTCTCCTGCGATAACGATGATGTGGCTTATCTTGCAGCAGATGATGCTACAAAAAAAGCAAATATTAAGGTTATCCATGCAGAAACTTTCTATGGCGGCCAGTTATGCTCCTGGAGCAAATATGGCGGCAGTGTCTTTGTTTTAATTTCCGGACCAAAAGTTACCGATGTAAAAAGCGGTCTTGCTTATATTAATGATTTTGTAGCAAACCGTTCCGCTTTATATAATTTCGATGGTGATGATGGAACCGCTTATTATGCACAGTGTATTCCAAAAGTAGGCAAATATTATCAAGAGCTCTACAATATTCCTGAAGGAATGGCATATACTTATTTGGTTGGTGGCCCAATCGAAACCAACTATGCACTTGATAAGGCATTAAAATCCAGTGATACAAAGATTGCAAACTATTGGTATCCACCAAGTCATGCAAACTCTTCCGGAGCGATTCTTTATGGAACAGAGTCCGCTTGTCAGGCAGCGACTCGTGCCTTTGTAGATGCCTTAGCATCTGCCATTAAGAATCCAATGAATATTTAATCAGATACATATATAAGAACTGTCGCAGAAACGCCTTCACTCATCCCTTAAAAGGGATGGCGAACACGTTTCTGCGACTTTTTTTCGCGCATTTTCAGGGACATTCGAAAGCCGCTTCTTCTATCTTATTTTTCATGGTCTCTAAAATTCTCTACAAGATTGATAATAATCCCAACTGTTTTTTCCATACCTTCTACAGAAATATGTTCACATACACCATGGAAAGCAGCTCCACCAGTTCCAATGTTTGGACATGGAAGCCCACGAAAGCTTAAGCGTGCTCCATCGGTACCACCACGGATTGGAATTACCTTTGGTTCCACATCTGCTTTCTTGCAAGCATCAATGGCACTGTCGATAATCCACATGCATGGCTCGATCTTTTCTTTCATATTGTAATAGCTATCCTCAATTTTTACTTCGAAGCGTTTTCTATTACCATATTTTTCATTTAATTTCGTGCATGTTGTCTGAAGATACTCTTTTTTACGTTGAAAATTATTCATATCAAAATCACGAATGATATAAGACATTCTGCTGGTTTCCACGCAGCCCTGCATTTCTGTAAGGTGAAAAAATCCCTCATAGCCTTCTGTATGCTGAGGTTTTTCCAAGCCTGGAATCAGCTGATGAAATTCATGGGCCAGTTCCATAGAGTTAACCATCAAATCTTTGGCGCTGCCAGGATGGATATTCACACCATGAATAGTAACAACAGCAGAAGCTGCATTGAAGTTTTCGTATTCAATCTCACCTTCTAAGCCACCATCTACAGTGTAGGCATAATCTGCTCCAAAGCGATCAAGATCAAATAATTCTGCTCCGCTTCCAATCTCTTCATCTACAGTGAAACCAACACAAATTTTTCCATGAGGAATATCATTTTCCAAAATGATTTCAATGGCTGTCATAATCTCAGCAATTCCAGCCTTATCGTCTGCACCAAGTAAGGTGGTTCCATCCGTTGTAATTACCGTTCTTCCAACCCAGGAAGCCAGATGTGGGAATTCAGGAATTAATAAATTTCTTTCCGTTTCTCCAAGCATGATGTCAGATCCATCATAGTTTTTGATAATCTGTGGCTTTACATCCTTTCCGGAGCATTCTGGTGAAGTGTCCATATGTGCTAAAAAACCTAAAGCAGGACTATTTTCATATCCTTTGGTTGCCGGAAGTGTTCCATATACGTACCCATACTGATCCACATGAACGCCTTCTAAACCCAGTGTATATAATTCCTGACGTAACATATTTGCTAAATCCAACTGACGCTTGGATGATGGAGTAGTGGTGGAATTATCATCACTTGTTGTCCACATGGATACATAATGTAAAAATCTCTCTTGAACTTTCATAGGAGCCTCCAATAAATGTATATATTGTACGTAGATTATAATAAACAAAGTCAGGCTATTTTTCAACAGCCTGACCCTGTTTCATACCTAAATTTTTAAAGATATGATGATTTATTTACCAAAAAATTTTTTTGAAAAGAAGCCTTTGAATTTATTTTCTCTTTTTAAAAAAGATGCATAGTTATCAGCTTTTGACCAGGCAGGTAATGTTGCCTGAGTTGTGTTGTTTAAAAGTAAAGAATCATAAATCATAATCATGGTAGTTACCTCCTGTATTGCATTTCTTTTTTCTAAGTCGTATCTTTGTTTTCTAGGTATATAATATCACAGAGTTTTTATGAAACAAGATGTTGAAAATATAAATATTCAGTCATTATTTGTGCCAAGAACACAATGTAGAAAACAACACAAGTGTGAAAATGAAAGGATATCAACTCTATCATGCAAAAATAAGGCGAAAAGATAAAGGGCATTGCCCTACATGAATTGTAAAGCAATGCCCCAATCTTATCCGTCTACCGAGTCCGGATCACTTTTAAATTTTTATTCTGTCACACAATACGAATCAAGCAAAATTATTCAGCGTTGATTGTTGCATGGTAGAAGTATTTGTTACCAAGAGCTGTACCATAAACGTTTTCTACATAAGATTTAACCATGTATGGATCGTTGTAGTAGTACAGAGGGATAACTGCCCATGTGGACATAAGTAAATCTTCTGCTTCATGCATCTTTTCTGCACGTTTTGCAAGATCTGTTTCGGATTTGATGTCGTTGATTAACTGATCGTATTTTGTCCAATCAAGTTTCTTGGATGCATCTTTACCGAACTGCATATCGTTGTTACCAGAGTTTGTAAGCCACATTTCAAGCATGTTTACAGGATCGTCGTAGTCCATTACCCAACCTTCACGGCAGAAGTCAAACTGACCGTTCTTACGAGTATCTAAGAATACGTTCCATTCCTGCTGATCGATTGTAAGATCGATACCAACCTGAGCTAAGTCAGACTGAAGAGCTTCTGCGATCTTAACATTACCTTCGGAATCGTTTGTAAGGTATGTGAATGCAACAGTTTTGTTAACTTTTTCAGCATCTGGGCTATCCATGAGACCAATGCTTGCAAGGATTTCTTTTGCTTCTGCTAAGTTAGCTTCGTAGTTTGCTGCATCATAGTAATCTGTGTTTTTGAATTCTCCACCGTTACTATCGGAACATCCAGCTGGTACGAATGTGGAAGCTGGAACCTGACCTGTCTGTCCAATTGTATCACAGATGTACTGACGGTCAATTAAGAGAGCGATAGCTTTACGGAACTGTGTAGCCTGATCTTCGTCTAAGCCAAGTTCATCATAAATTTTGGAGTTGTAGTTGAAACCACAGTAGTATGTACCAAGCTGATCAATGATATGGAATTCTGGGGATTCCATAGCTGCTTTCATTTCATCGTTAGGAACGGAATCGATAAAGTCAAGGTTACCTGCCTGGTAAGCAGCGTATGCTGTAGCATCATCACTTGTAAGCATGATGTTAAGAGTTTCAATAGATACTGTGTCAGCATCCCAGTAGTTTTCATTCTTAACGTATGTCATATCGGAATCATGATTCCAGGACTGAAGTTTGAAAGCACCATTGGATACGAATTCGTCACAAGCATCATTTGCCCATGTTCCACCTGGCTGTTCTGCAGATTTTGTTGCTTCTACAGATGCTTCATATACAGGGAAGAATGTAGGGAATGCCATAAGTGTTGCGAAGTATGGGCATGGAGCTGCAAGTTTGATTGTAAGTGTTTTGCCATCTTCAGAAGCTACTACAGAATCTGCAGGGATACCTTCTTCATATGTGAATCCAGCAAAAACGCCTTCACAAAGGTAAGCATAGTCAGCTGCGAGTTCTGGAGAACCTGCACGAAGGATAGAGTAAGCAAAATCCTTAGCTGTTAAAGGTTCGCCATTGGACCATTTAAGACCATCTTTTAAAGTGAATGTGTAAGTACATGCATCATCAGATACTTCATAAGATTCAGCACAAGCATTTTCTAATTCGCCATTAGCATTGTAACGAAGAAGACCTTCGAAAGAGTTAACTGCAAGACAAGCACCGTCAACGGAGCTGTTAAGTGCTGGATCAAGATGTGCTGGTTCAGAAGACATGTACACATTGAGTGTTTTTGCATCTGTTTTTGCTGCAGCCTGTGTGTCTGAACTTCCTCATTTTTTACGCCTTAAAAATCCCGTTTTGTGAAATGTTTACA
>JAUNNI010000146.1 GCA_030531555.1 Eubacteriales bacterium
TTGGGGAACGCCCCAACAAGCAGAAAACGTCGGATTCCGCGAAAGCGGAAATCCGGCGCTTTTTCGTTTGTGTATATACACAAACATTGCTTGCCCAATCCTAAAAAACACCCAAACTACACTTGACAACATTGAATTTTTAATTTTTATCAAATATAATTGATAGCGTCAAAGCGTTGGTAAGCCGTTGGTGCACATGGGATATAATTACCAACAGACAACCAACTATAATGAGGTTTGCTATGAAAAGATTAAAATCAAAGGCAATAAAGTTCGACGTCTTCATCATCGCATTTTCCGTCATTTTCTTTTTTGTTATAGGCATTGCTTCAGGTGCGGTACTTGATAAGCGGCTGAATGAGAATGTATCCAGAAGAGCGGTATCAGAATTAAGTACCACGGCTAAGGAACAAGCTCAGTTGGTTGAGCGCGAAATAGAACGGCAGTTCATTCCGCTCAATTTCCTCGCAGCGTATCTGAGCGGCGGAAATGCGTTTACCGATAAAGAGACCCGGAACATGATTGATACTCTTGTTGAGACCAATACATGGTGTACCGTCGGTTATGCTGATCTTGAAGGCAATACGATCAGCTATGAAGGCGAGAACCTTGGCAACATTAGTCAAAGAGCATATTTTAAGGAAATCGCTGATGGCAGCGAAACGCAAAAGGTTGAGTATCTCTCTTCTACAAATATGATCGCAGAACCTCGTTTCCTGTTCTCTGTGCCGGTATATGAAGATGGTTCAATAACGGCGGTGCTTTTTGCAAGTAAAGAAACATCTGTTATGGAGCCGATTCTGCTTTCCAATGACAATGCAGAGAATAATGCAAGAGTGTTTGTCATTTCAGAAGATGGAACCATCCTCTGCGCGAACAACACGGGCCATAATCACATCGCCGGGGACAATTTTTATTCATTTCACGAGCAAAGCGGCTATACGGAAGGACTTTCCGCAGAGGAACTTCGTGCTTCAATAAAGGAGAAAGCACCCAAGAATTTTACATGTACTCATGATGTTACGGAAATCATTTCCTGTTGTCCGATGCAGAAAAATAACTGGGCAATTATTGCATCAGCGGATAAAATTGCTCTTGAAGTTCAATACGGAGCCAATCTCAAGTCTGTCAGAATACAAGTCGCTGTAATTATGATCGCGTATGGAGTCCTCATATCGTTTATTGTGTTCTCCGGCTCATTATTTTTGAAAAAGCTGTCGCGAGTGGAACGCAAATTTCGATTTGAAAAGACCCGCAACGACATTTTGATGAACGAAATGGGATGCGAATTATTTGCTTATGATATCGACACAAAGGCTATAACAACGGAGGGAGTACTCCACGAGAAATATGGTTTTGACTTTGAAATACCATTAGACCAGCTAATAGAAAAACAACGTCTGCTTCATCCGGAATGTAATTTTGATAGAATAACAAATGCTTTTAAGCTTGCAATCAGCCAAAGAAAAAAGCAAGAAATGGTGTTTATGCTTTCGTTTGAAAAGGAACTCCGGTGGATTAAGCTGACTTTAATTCCATACGCCATTTCCGGAAGTGAACCGACGCATGTTTTCGGATCATTCATAAACGTGTCAGAAGAACATGCAGAGTTTGAAAACAATGCCGAGTTATTGGCAAACATGCCTGGAGGTTTTCATCGCTGCTATTTAAGTGATCCTATCCATGTGGAATATATCAGCAATGGACTCTGTGAACTGCTGGGTTACACCAAAGAAGAGCTTGACAGCGTTATGGTGGATGGAAACTATGCTTTGGCGATTTATGAAGAGGATCGGGATCGGTTCGATGAATTTGCATACCGTCTGGCAAGCAAACCCGGGGTCGAACTATGTGAATACAGAATGATACGGAAAGACGGCACACTGGTTTCTGTATCTGATACGATGGAATCAATTCTTGCAAGTACCGGAATTATGTACGGTTATTCTGTTGTATATGATATTACCAGCCTTGCCAGTGAAATTGAGACGCTTACCGACGAGCTTGAAAATGCAAAAGTGAAGAATTCCCTCAGCCAGATGCAGCCGCATTTCCTATATAATGCTTTGGCATCAATACGTGAAATCATCCTGATTGATCCTGAGTACGCATCAGAGCTGATCGTTGATTTCACAACACATTTACGGGCGTGCATCAAAACAATGTCGAGCAATGACCTCATTCCCTTTTGCCAGGAGCTTGATAATATTAAGGCTTATGCCAATATTGAGAAAATGAGATTGGGAGAAAAGCTGAGGGTCGAATACAAGGTAGCCTGTGATGACTTCATGATCGTCCCGCTGAGCATTCAGCCGATCGTGGAAAACGCAATACGACATGGCATTTATGAGAGAGGTGCAAAGGGAGGAACGGTTTCAATCTCTGCATACAGAAATGGTGAAGAATATGTTGTATGCGTTAAGGATGACGGTATCGGATTCGATTATGAGAAAATGAAAGCAGAAGTAGAAAGCAGAAAGCGCGACTCCACCGGAATCAGCAGTCTCGTCTTTCGCCTTGAAAAAATGCTTGATGCCAAAGTCGAGATCATAAGCAACATAGGATACGGTACAGAAGTTACGGTAAGAATTCCTACGGTTAGGAGTACATCGAAGGGAGGTACAGAAAAATGAAAACGATTGTCGTGGATGATGAAGCTATCATGCTTCAAAGTTTTCACAGGCTCAGTGCCGGAATAGATGCGATTC
>JAUNNI010000070.1 GCA_030531555.1 Eubacteriales bacterium
GTAAACATTTCACAAAACGGGATTTTTAAGGCGTAAAAAATGAGGAAGTTCAGATATATTGACATTAAAAAAGAATAGATGTATTATGAATATATCGTAATAAACGTATATAACGATTGAGACGAATTGCAAAAACAATGAAAGGAGGAGAATATGAATCGAATTATATTGGCATCACACGGGAGTATGTCAGCAGGAATTCATGATACAGTTGAGATGGTTCTGGGAAAAATACCAAATCTGTATCATGTTGCGACACTCAGAGAAGAAACTGAAAATGTTACCAGTCAGACAGAGAGAATTTTAAGTTCGTTTGACCCGGATGACCAGGTGTATATTTTGACAGATGTATTTGGCGGAAGCGTGAATAATGACATGATGGCAATTTCTGCCAGATATCCGCAGGTTACTTTGATTTGTGGTATGAATCTTTGTCTGGTATTAAGCCTTGCGTCAGAAGATGATCCACTGAGTGAAGAAGAAGTCCAGGAGATAATGGAAAACTCCCAGAAACAAATAATGAACTGCTCAAAGATGATGAGAGAAGCAGTTGATGAAGAGGAGGATGATTTATGATCAAGCTTGTAAGATTGGATTATCGTTTATTACACGGTCAGGTAGTATTTTCCTGGACACAGAATATTGGTGCTACAAGGATTATCATTGTTGATGACGAGGCTGCGAATGATGAATTTAAGAAGACAGCATTAAACTTAAGCAAGCCCACAGGTGTACGTCTGAATATTTTTACACTTGAAAAAACTTTGGAGAAGATGCCTAAGATCGAAAAACTTGAGGATAACATTATGATGATCTTTGGCAATACAAAGACACTTGCTTCATTCTGTAAGAACTATCCAAAGATTAAAACTATCAATTATGGTGGTATGGCGAATAAGCCTGGCGCAAAACAATATGCGGCTGCAATCTTTTTAGATGCCGCTGAACAGGCAGATACAAAAGAAATCCTTGGTCAGGGAATCAGCATTTATATGCAGCAGACACCTGGACATAAAAAGGAAAATCTGACAGATCTGTAAAAAATTATTTGAGTGATGCTTAGCCGTTCCGATCGGAACGGTAGGTATAAAATACTAACGCTCTGAAAAAAGAAGGAGGAAAGAAAGCAATGTTAACGAAAGCCATTATTCTCGGCTTGATCGGTGTGTTCTGTATTCTGGACTCAAGAATGCTTGGACGATTGAATTTTGAACGCCCCTTGATCACTTGTACTCTTGTAGGTATCGTTTTAGGCGATCTTCAGACCGGACTTGCCGTAGGAGCATCTATGGAATTGATCAGCCTTGGTTTGGTAACTATTGGTGGTGCCGTACCGCCTGATATGTGTATGGCAGCAATTATAACATCTGGTTTTACAATTATGACGAGTGCATCAATGGAAACTGCATTGGGTCTTGCAATGCCTATTGCTGTGCTTGGTCAGTTCATCGGTGTAGTAGGAAGAACCGTACTTGGCTCCCTTACCCATGTTGCTGATAAGGCTATTGAGGAGAACAAGTTTAAGAAGGCGACTAGCATGCATATTGTCTGGGGTACTATTATTTATTCTTTACTTTATTTTGTGCCGATTTTCCTTGCAGTATATGCAGGTACTGATGTTGTAGAGGCAATTGTAAGGTTTATCCCTGCATGGCTTACTGATGGTCTGAATCTTGCAACCAAGTTCCTGACTGCTTATGGTCTTGCTCTCTTAATGTCTATTATGCTTAATAAGAAGATGACCGTATACTTCCTGTTAGGTTTCTTCCTGGTTGGTTATCTTGGTCTCAATATTACCGCAATCGCAATCTTCGCAACAATTCTTGCTTTTATCTTAAACAGCATGAAGAGCGTTCCTGCAGTAAGTGGCGGAGCGTCTGCAGCAGATGATTACGATCCTTTAGAAGATGATCTGTAAGAGGAGGAAAAAGACATGAAACAAGTATCAAATACTAGAAAGTTTTGGCAGTTTTTCTGGCGTTCATGGGCTATTCAGTGCTCCTGGAATTACGAGCGTCAGATGGACATGGGTTTCTTATATGGTATAGCACCAACATTGGATCGTTGTTATCCTGATGAAAGTGATCCTGTTCAGGTAGAACGTAAGAAGGAAGCATATCGCCGTCATATGGCATTCTACAATTGTACACCTCAGACCAGTGCCTTTACTCTCGGCCTTGCTGCTTCCATGGAAGAAGAATACGCTGAAAATCCTGACAGTATGAATCCAGAAACAATCAATGCAGTAAAGACTTCCCTTATGGGACCTTTGAGTGGAGTCGGAGATTCATTTTTCCAGGGAACTATCCGTGTAATTGCGTTCGGTCTTGGTGTTTCCCTTGCACAACAGGGGAGTATTTTAGGTCCGATTTTAGCAATGCTGATTTCTATCATCCCTTCTGTATTGGTAACCTGGTTTGGCGGAAAAATCGGCTATACCATGGGTAGCAAATATTTAAACAAGCTTCAGGGCGGTCTGATGGATCAGGTAATGTTTGTCTGCGGAATCGTAGGTCTGATGGTAGTTGGTGGTATGGTATCCAGTATGATTGGTTTGACGACACCGATTACATTTGTTAGTACCGGTCTTGTTTTACAGGATGTGCTGAATACGATTCTTCCATGTATGTTAGACCTTGGCATAGCGGTAGGACTTTATGCCCTTATCAAAAAGAACGTTTCTACTACCATGCTTCTTGTAATCTGTATCGCTGCCGGTATTGTTTTCAACGCTTTACATATTTTTGCATAGAATAGAAAGGAATTGTATATGTATAATATTAATATGAATCTGGTTAAGTCAATTGTGGCTGAAATCGTAGAAAAGAAAACTATTGAAAATGTTGCATTTGTAGGATGCGGTGCGTCTAAGTCAGAGCTCTATCCTGCAAAGTATTTCCTTGCGAATGCAAGTAAGAAACTTCGTGTGGCTCATTATACTGCCAATGAATTTAATTTCGATACTCCTGACTGGCTTGGAGAATCTACAGTAGTTATCACTGCTTCATTAGGTGGTACTACTCCTGAAACTGTTAAAGCGAACGGTGTAGCTACTGCAGCAGGTGCTACTGTTATTGCATTAACTCATGCAAAAGGCTCTGCACTTGATCAGACAGCAGATTATGCAATTATTCATGGTTTTGAAGCGAATTATGCAGCGAAACTTGAGAAAATGGGTTATGCAATGGCAATTGCTCTTGAACTTGTAAATCAGATTGAAGGCTATGATAAGTATGACCATATGATCGAAGCTTTTGATAAGATATTTGAAGTGTGTGAGAATGCTGCCAAGTGTGCCGGAAAGGCTGCCCGTCAGTTTGCGCAGGAATATAAAGATGCTCCTATGGTTTATATCATGAGCTCCGGTGCAAGTGCAGAAGTTGCATATTCTTCTTCTATCTGCCTTATGATGGAGATGCAGTGGATCAATTCCGGAAACTTCCATGCAGGTGAGTTCTTCCATGGTCCTTTCGAAATTGTTGAGAAGGATGTTCCTTTCATCCTTCTGATGAACGACGGTAAGACCCGTCCGATTGATTCACGTGCTCTTGAATTCTTAAATCGTTTCGATGCACTGACAACAGTTGTTGATGCGAAAGATTATGCACTGGCTAATGCATGTTCATCTGATGTAATCACCTACTTCAATCCTCTTATGCATACTGCAGTATTCAGAGTATTTGCAGAAGAGATCTCTTATATTCGCGAGCATCCTCTGAGCAAACGTCGTTATATGTGGAAGATTGAATACTAATCTGAGAAATTTTTGGATAAAACTGACAGACATTTTTACAGAGGGGGAACTTCACGTCCCCCTCTGTCTTATTTGCGCGAAGGCAACGAGCCAAGTGCATGCTTGTATGGATTTGGCGACTGCTGGTTTCGAAAAAAGAATTTAGAATGACCAGAGGAGAAGGATTAAGAATGATAAAAGGGATTATCTTTGACATGGATGGTGTTCTGATGGATACAGAATATTTTTATATTATGCGAAGACAGCGTTATCTGGATGCAATGGGATTTGTTCGTAATGAAGATCATAATTTCGTTGGTTCTAATGAAAAAGCAATCTGGGAAATTATGGTTCCGGAGGATGAATTGTTGAGGGAGGAATTAAAACTTGGATATCGTGCTTACCGAAAACTCAACAAAATACCCTATCGGGAGCTTCTGAATCCCTCCATGCCCGATCTTTTTAAGAAGCTGAACTCTATGAAACTGAAAATTGCAATCGCATCATCTTCTGAACTGGGAGAAATAAAAAATATGGTATCTGTTGCCGGTGTTTCAGAATATGTAGATTCCATGTTGAGCGGCGAGGATTGTCGTGCCCATAAACCAAATCCGGAAATCTATCTGGAATCTCTGAAAAGATTAAAACTGAGTGCGGATGAGGTTCTGGCAGTTGAGGATTCGCCCACAGGGATTATGGCTGCAAAGAATGCAAAAATCAGGGTACTTGCATTAAAGCCCACACACTTTGACCTGGATCAGTCCAATGCAGATGTAGTTATTGAGAAACTGGAAAATCTGTTAGATT
Source organism: Eubacteriales bacterium (assembly GCA_030531555.1). GTDB lineage: Bacteria > Bacillota > Clostridia > Lachnospirales > Lachnospiraceae > Anaerobutyricum. The sequence continues at coordinate 4,541 of JAUNNI010000070.1, forward strand.
ATGTGATTGAGCAGGATTAATCGGGAGTTTTTATGTTAAATACCATTTTCAACAGCTGCAAGGAGAAAGCTTAATGAAGAGAATTCTTGTTATAAATACAGGCGGAACAATAGGAATGGTAAAAACCAATCAGGGATATGTTCCAAATTTAGAAAAATTTCGTGAAAATCTGAATAAGATGCCGGAATTAAAAAAAGGAGCGATATGTGAATGGGAACTCTACAATATGCTTCCGTTGCTTGATTCGTCAAATATGACAGTTGAAGAATGGAATAAGATCGGTGAGATTGTAGCACTGAATTATGCAAAATTTGATGGATTTGTTATTTTACATGGTACTGACACCATGGCATATACCGCATCGGCATTGTCATTTATGTTTGAAAATCTTGGGAAACCCGTTATTATCACAGGATCTCAGATTCCAATCGGCGAAATCAGAAGCGATGGAAGAGACAATATTATAACTGCCATGATGATTGCATCCGCCCAGAAGGTAAATGAAGTCTGCATTTTTTTCAGGGGAGAGTTGTTACGTGGTAATCGTTCAATCAAGTACTCGTCCGATGGATTTATGGCCTTTAAGTCTCCTAATGCGGAACCTCTCGCAAAGGTCGGAATTGAAATTCTTTATAACGAAGCAATGCTGCTGCCGAAACCGACCAAATCATTTGCGTTTCAAAAGCTTGAGTGCATTCCAATCGGTGTAATTAAAGTGTTTCCGGGAATTCAGTTTGAATTGTTCAGTAATATAATGGCTGAAAACTTGCGCGGTGTTGTTATTGAAACCTTTGGAGCAGGGAATATTCCAAGTAATGCCAGTGCACTTCTGCCTATAATAGAAAAAGCATTCAAAAATGGCACGGTTATCACTGTATGCACCCAATGTCCGCAGGGAACGGTGCTTCTTGGCGCTTATGAAACCAGTAATGCATTAATGAGTGCAGGTGCTGTAAGTGGAAAGGATATGACAACAGAAACAGCAATTGCGAAAATGTATTATTTGTTTAGCAAAGGCTATGATACAGATACTATTTGTAAGACGATGGAAATTAGTCTGCGTGGTGAAATATGAGCCCCACCCCCGATGTGACGAAATTGTCACACCGGGGCTTTTTTTGTCACCCGAATCAATGTCGCTTCCCTGTGGATTTCTATAAACTACAGGTATAGAATGAAACACAAAGGAGTTAGCATTATGGAATTATTACAGGTTAATGACGTAAAGAAAACATATACCACCCGCTTCGGCGGCAACCAGGTCCAGGCCCTCAAGGGCGTCTCCTTTACTGTGGAGGCTGGTGAGTACGTTGCCATCATGGGCGAATCCGGTTCCGGAAAGACGACCCTTCTCAATATCCTTGCAGCCCTGGATCAGCCGACCGGCGGCCGTGTGATGTTGGATGGACAGGAACTCTCCGGCATCCGCGACAAGGAACTGGCAGCCTTCCGCCGTGAGAATCTGGGCTTTGTCTTTCAGGAGTTCAACCTTCTGGATACCTTCTCGCTTAAGGATAATATCGTACTTCCACTGGTATTGAGTGACGTAGATGTGAGTGAGATGGAAGACCGACTTGCCCCTGTGGCAGAAGCCCTTGGCATCTCAGATCTCTTAAACAAATTCCCGTACGAAGTGTCCGGCGGACAGAAGCAGAGAGCGGCAGCAGCCCGCGCCATGATCACCAATCCAAAACTGATTCTGGCCGATGAGCCTACCGGTGCCCTGGATTCCCAGTCAGCCAGCGACCTTCTGAATGTCTTTGGGAAAATGAATGAGTCCGGACAGACCATCCTCATGGTGACCCATTCCGTAGACGCCGCTTCCCATGCCAACCGTGTTCTCTTTATCCGCGACGGTGTGGTATTCCACCAGATCTACAGAGGTCAGAATTCCAACGAGGAACTCTACCAGATGATCTCCAATACCCTGACCATGTTGAGAAATGAGCGCTCCGGCGACCCTGCATCTCTTACAGAGGGATTTGCTAACGGGAGGGGGGATAGACGATGAAACTCGGATTCTATTCCAGACTTGCCCGCACCAATATGAAGAATAACTAGCTCTGAATCATTTCAAAAAATCATGAACTATCGCTGTATTTGTTAATAATTCCATTAAAGATCATTTATATAATTCGATTCCAACTCAATCAGTTCTTTTCGGAGCCTTTTATTTTCTTCTTTTGATGCTTGCAGTTCTTTTTGGGCATCTTGGTATTTTTTTTCTAATAGCTTTAACTGCTTGTGCATTGCTTTATCAAAAATAACAGTTTTCTTTTCAGGGAGATTTTTCCCACGTTGTTGTTCAAATGCATGGGATAAAATCTTCTTAATATTCGGGTTAGAATAAAAATATCCACGAGACAAACCGGTAGATTTTACGAGGGCACATATTTGAATAACTTCATTTTCGCGAAGCATTCTCTGGATTTCGGCAGTAGCTATTTCTTCTTTTCTTTTGTTTTTTTCATGGTTCTTAGCAACCATGGCATCGAAATTTTTTTTACTCATTTCCAATCCCACTCCTTTGTTATGTCGATTATTATTTCATCCATTGTGGTTCTTGCTTTGCGTGTTTCATCGCGGATTATATTATTGCCCATTCGACGATAATGTTTTAGGCTGCTAGTATTGGCATGACCTAATAATCTGGCAATTGTTATATCATCAACGTGTAATTCGGTCAATTTCTTTGAATATGTATGTCTCCAGAGATGTGTGCCGACACCAAAAAGATTACCGTTATCATCTCTAAGATCATCATCATGAATCATTCGCCGGATCTGATATTGAATTTTTCCATACGGCATGGCGAGGTCTGGATTAGAATCATCTACAAATATGTATTTTCTTTTGCCGTATTTGGAAGTGGTATATTCTATGGATTTCTGTATCAATTGTGTGATCTCTGCACTAATCGGTTTAGAATATACTTTGTTCTTTTTCTCTTGATGTATTCTGATCATGGAGTTTCCCTTTGCTGAAACGTAAATACAGTCTTGAGTCAGTGATAAAGTTTCTGAGATACGGGTGCCTAACATCTGGTGGAGAAAAAGAGCACGTGCTACTTGCTCATGACGAAACACCAGACTGTGATTTAATCGTTTTAGTTCTTCATTAGAATAAGATCGGTATACAGTACGTGTGGTTTTTTCCATATCACTGATAAGAAATAAATCTGCCAGCTCATATTTTTCATGGATACATGATGCAGTGGAAAAAATGGATCTCAGGTGAGATATCTCTGTTCGATAGCTCTTTTTACGTTCATCTTCTGTGTTTAGATACATTAGATAATCTTCGATAATCTCCCTGCTTAGTTCTGTTAGGCTGGAAATATCAGGGTTATCTTGTGCCAGCCATTTTGTAAAGAAACGAGTTGCAGACAATTGAGCATTTACGGTAGATACTGCATTTTGTTTTAAGTGTAAAAGCATAATCTCCTTTAGTTCCTGTCGAATATTCTTTTGTGGAATTTCTGCAAAAGATAGGGTTCTTACACGTTTTATTGGACTTTTTCTAATCTCAAAATTAATCTCATCCAGATTCCATATATCATTATCCATGATAAATGAATGATCGACTGGATTAAAATAATCAAAGACTCGTTGTAAATAAAGTAGGCTGTCAGATCGTATTACTTTCTTTCTGTCAATATCTAAAGTTTCTTTGAATAGGGATTTTCCATTTTTTACTAACCATTTTTTGAAGATTTTATCCATAGAGACTATATCAGCTCCGATAAAAGAAGCCAGTGATGGATAACAGTCAGAAATGAAAGATCCCAGACGATGAAACAGATATCTTTCAGAAAGTAAAGAACGAAGTGTTAAAACCCGTCCACGATAGTATAAATATTCTTTCAATTCGATCTTCATAGTATCATTTGGAAATAAATCTAAATTGAAACTATAGTTGGATAGATTTATATATTCCGTCTTTTTCTCTTCGGAAAGATTACGATAACAGTCGAGTTCCTTTATTGTAACATTCATGTTGGTTCCCCCTTTCTGGTTTTCAGATGAAAATAGTTTTCTGTGTTATTGAAATATTCGGATGATTTGGAATTGATCTGTGCAGGTATCCAATCGATATACTTCTTAGTCATTTCTTCTGTGGAATGACCTAAGTAATCACGAATGGTTTGGATAGATGCCCCATGTCTGTATAATAAAGTGGCAATAGTATGACGAAAGTCATGGGATTGAAACCAGTATTCATCGGTATTTATCCCAATCGCAGATAATTCCCTGGTCATTTGTTTTGTAAAGGTTCCTGCGTCATAAGCACCGCCTCTTTTATTTTTAAATACGAATTCTTTTCCAGAATACTGATGCTCCTTGATATATTTTCGCATCAGCTTATATAATTCAGTTGGAATAGGTATCCTTTTTTCTGTACGAAGTTTATATTGTCTGATGGTGATCCAAGCCGTATCGCCATCCCAGGAATAGGCATCTGCCGTAATACAGCATACTTCATTGATGCGTAACCCGACACACCAGAGATTTAAGAACATTAAACGATGTTTTAGTGGTAAGTATTTAAGACCATATAAAATATCATTTTGCACAGACTCACTTACAGAACGGTCATTATGCTTAGGAAGTACTTTTTTCAAATAATACTGAGGGTATAATGTTGGAATATCTATCAGTTGGCGAATATTTAGATAGTGCAAAAATTGGAATGTATTTAAAATACATCGGTTAAAAGTTTCATCCAGAGTATGTGTTTCTGATAAAAATTGAATCAATCTTTCAAAGATGTTCTTATTGATGTCACGGATATCTATGGATTCCTCATCAAAAAATTGTAGGGAATGCTTTATATCATAATATTTGGTTCGGATATTTTGCATGGATATATCCGTAAGTGTGATCAGGTATTTTATATAGATTTTAAAAAGGGTACGATTTTCATGTGATGCAATCATCCGAAAAGATAACGAGATGATAGGGCGTGCTGGGTTTAAGCGGTCTTCATTAAGATGGAATCTTTGCAAAAACCATACATTAGCGTTCCAGTTGGTTTCGGGACTGTTACAGAAAAGAAACTGACAGATGTTATAAACAATCTGCATATAGTCGTCTTCTTTTGTACCGACATTACCACGCATAGATGATCTAAAGCCCTCTATCTGCTTTATATCCATCATTTCAATGTCTGGGATATGATTATTAATACAATATAGATAAAGCAGTTTTAGTGGGATGAGAAAGCGTTCTCTACGGGCTTTAGGGTCTTGGATTTCATCAAGGACATAATTAAGCATGGAAAAAATCTGCAATTTCAGTTTCTTTTCTCCGGCAAGGGAAAAGTCGAAAAGGAGATCTTCTTTATCCTGAACATAATAGAAGCTGGTTGCTATACGATAATCTGGATGATACAGGAGAAATATCTTTTGTTCCTCATAGAAAAGTTTGAAATCACGGAAAGGATTTTCAAGGTTTTGCTTTTTAATTATCTCCAATTTCAATTGATCGAGAACCTTAATATAGCTGTTTACTTTTGAGGGAGCTAATGTTTGTGTTAAATAATGCAAAATATTCTCTCGCACATCGTAATCGATATCAGATGGATCATATATACCAAGCATCATAAGACAGGTTGTAATCTTATTACGTAAAGGTCTTGAAACAGATTCATTAAGAAAAAGCATATCTTCAATGATCGGAAACGAACCAAGATGGTAGCTAAGTATAAATGGTTCAATGAGGTTTTTGTAACTTCTTTTTTGAGAAATGGATAATGTATCATCATCAAGTACTGTATGATGATATAAGATCATATCTTCGGCAGAAAGTTGTTCGAGACTGGTTATACCCATAAGAAGCAATGAGTCTTCCACATAGATCCTAGAGCGACCCTTTACAGTAGTACATAAATCTAACTGTTCATGAAGTTTATAGCCTTGGCTAATATAATTATTTCTTACAAGTTGTATTCTGCTTATATGGCATCATCTCCTTAAATGAGTTCTGAGATATCATAGATATCTTTATTAGTTTCAAAAAATTGTTCGGATGCATCTTTTAATTCCTTTTCATCGATATGCAGATATAATTCTGTTGTCCGAATATGCTTATGTCCCAGGGCTCTAGAGATCATTAAAAGATCCCAACCGGCTTTTCTTCGTTCATTTGCAAAATAATGGCGGAGCATATGGGGAGTAGCCTTGATACTAGTGATCTTCTCCAAAGTATAGAGAAAAGAATATACGCCGTTTCTTGTCATGGGCCTGCCGATATGAGGTTTATGTAGATTGATGAAAAGATATTCTGTATCTTTCAGTAAAGTTCTGTTTTCCGAAAGATAATAGAGCAGCAGATCAAAAGTATGATCGCTCACCTTTATGCTGCGATATTCGGCATTTTTCGCACGGGAACGATTAAGGTTATCCGGGCGGAAGATTACTCGGAGACTTTTGGTTTCATAGTCTATATCTTCTGCATAACGAATGCCCAGTATCTCACCAATGCGAAATCCAGTCTCTGCCAACAGAAGGAGAAGAAGTTGGTTTCTGGTACATGTACAAGCATCCAGTAAAGTCTGTATACTGCTTTTATCCGTAGTATTACCATAATGTTCTTCGGAAGGTAGATATCCTTTAAAAAGAGATATATTTTTTGTGAATTTAACACCAACCATTGTTGAACCAGATACGGAACCCTGCTCAAGTATTTTTAGAGAAGGCAGGTCTTCATATTCCACAACTAAGAAATAATAGAAACCGAATACCAATCCAAGATATGCATTGCAGGTATTGTTGTCCGGATTCGTGCTTCGATCCGTATGTTTCCCTGATTTGATCCACAGAAGAAATGACGTGAAATGCTCAAATTGTTCTGAGTATTTCATACCCAAAACAGTTTTTTCTTCAATCTCTAATTCATCTAAATATGAGAGATAATATGTGAGAGCATATGCGATTCTCTTTACTGTATCTGGAGAACAGTTTGATAATGATTTGTGCTTCAAATATTTGCTCTGTATTTTCATGATATGGTAATCAGTATTTCTTTTTATCAGATAAAAATATCTGTTGTCTTTTTTGATTTCGCTGACAATATATTTTCTCGTAAAGCAATTCCTCCTTTAAAAAGTGTTTTTATAGTGTCTTTAAAATACATTATACACACTAATTACATAAAATCAATATAAAAACATTTTAAAAACACTCTTAAGATTTTCTTAAGAACATTATAAAGACACAAAATGTTCACAAATATGTTTTTAAATTGATTGTATACTCTGATTCTGTTATATTAGGACATATAGAACATGATTTGATTTATAAAAACATTTTAAAGGGTCATAATATGAAACAGTTGTTGGAGGATAATGAGATGAGTAAAGCGGTAAAATTGGATCATGAATTTGATAAAGACAGATTTGCAACTTTATTGGAGAGAGCATGTGGTTCCAGGAGAAAAAAAGATTTTGCGGATGATGCTGGTTTGTCGAGAGCATATCTTATTAAACATATGAACAAAAATTTAGCAAGTCCCCCTACTCCTGCTTCTCTAAAGAAGATAGCAGATGCTTCACAGAATGGGGTTATGTTTGCAGATCTTTTAGATGCTGCGGGTTATAACCCAGATAGATTTTTGGAGAAAAGAGAGGATCAGCTAACATCTGGAAGTGATGATTTTCTTTTTAGAGCACGTGCTGTGATCTTATTTAAAATCTATAAAAGAGGGTTGGTAAACAAAGGAATATCTCATTCAAATAATGATGCCGAAGATGAATTACAATTCTCAATTGATGATCCCAAAATTAAATATTGGAAATTTACTTTTCTGAATGAAGATATGTGGTGCAAAACAGAAAATGAAGCTCGTTTAATGATACTGTCATTTTATGAGAAGATGTTATCTATGCCAGCTGAATCAAAGATGTCTTTTGTTACGGATTCAGAAGAAATTTTTGAACAGTTAATGGAGATAAAAGTACCAGCTATAGCGATATATGTTTCTATTATGCTTCTGGAAAAATACACGATGAAAGTGCTGAAAGAACAATACATAGAATCAAATGTAGATGATTATGATGGGGTTCCTTCTTTGCTATAATACTTTTGAGTTTTGTACGTCTGTGTCTTTATGGAAAAGTAGATGAATACTTACTTGTAAGGAGGATATCTGGACATGGACAAGATGACAACAAGAGAAAAAAGATTGTTACGAGAATTACAGGAAAAGGACAAAAAAATCAAGAAACAAATGACCAAGTTCTGGAGAGATGTTGATGAGCACAAAGAAGAGATTCTTGAACGTTTTGGTGTAGAGAAAACAGATACTTCTATCACGATGATCTACAATCAACTTGTAAAAATTGCTGGTATGTATGAAATGTCTGTTGGTGAACTTTTACAATATGTTTCTTCTGAAAAACAGATCAATTATTATCATAATTATGTAAAAAGATAGTGTGGATCATTGGATTCCAGTCTTGCAGAGACTGGGATCTTTTTTTCTCCGAAGGAGTCTCCATGAAATGGCCCGATACCTTTTGGCTCTGCCAAAAGTAGTATTGGGTTACTGCCTTTGCCAGGTACCATAAATGGTACCCCTGCAAAAACCGTTTATGGTAGCCAAAAGGCAGTTGTGGAAATAGATGGATTGATGGAAGGAAGTGTATTTATGGCGGTAACAATTTCTACGCATAACGGAAGTGCAGTGAGGGTTCAACATAATATAAGAAATGAAAAAATAGTTGCAAAACAAAAACATATTGATCCAGCTGGACATTTCGAAATATGGCATCATGAAAATGAACGAGATGCATATCATAGAATTTTTGATGAGGCTATTGAAAGATACAATCAAAAACAAAAACGCAAAGACAGAAAAATTACGAATTATTACAAGATGATCGAAAAAGACGAAAAAAAGCATCCAGTGTATGAAATGATAATTGGGGTATATGGAAAAGATGATAATGGAGAGTTATTATGCCCCGTAGAAGTAAGCAGAAAAATTATGAAGGAGTTTACGGAAACTTGGGTTAAGAGAAATCCAAATTTGGAGCTGATCGGTGCGTATTATCATGCAGATGAAGAAGGAGAACCTCATGTGCATTTGGATTATATTCCGGTTGCGCATGGATATAAAAATGGTATGGATACGCAAAACGGTTTGGTGAAAGCTCTGGGGGAAATGGGCTTTATGAAAACAGGTAAACAAACGGCACAGATACTTTGGGAAGCCAGAGAAAATGAAGTTTTGGAGAGTATCTGTATCTTGCACGGATTTGATGTGATGCATCCAGAAAAGGAAAAAGGAAAGCGGCATCTTCATACCGAAACATATAAAGCTAAGAAGGAGCTGCAGGCAGTTCAACAATCTCTTAAAGTAAGTGAAGAAAAACTTGCAGAAACAGAAGAAGAGATAACAGAGAAAAGATTTGAAAAGGAATTAATAGAATTTAATATAGATAATGTTAAGCGCAATAATGATTATCTTATAAGCGTAAAGTCACAGACTCAAATGGATCTTATGCATCTTGATACTGAGATTGCTGATAAAAAAAAGAAAATCAAATTATTGGAAAGTGAAAAATCTGATATTCAGAAAGAGTATGATTTTGGTTTAGAAGAGATAAAGAGATTGAGAAGAGAAAGTGAGGAATTAAGCCTTAAAATAAAAGATCAGCAAAAGCTATTAAACGATGCAGAAGAATTAGAAAAATTTCGAAAAGATATTCAGGAAATATTTGTTCAAACGATTAATATCTACCGGAGAAATAAGAAGGATAGTATTCAGATACTTAAAGAAAAACCAGAAAAAGAAAGTATTTTTGGATATTCTGAAGCGGAGGTTACAATTAGAAAAGATGATTATTTGCGGTTGGTTGATTTTATAAGTCATTATGATCATGCTCGTGTAATGTATAAAGAAATCACGAGGCTTTTTGATGAATTAAAAATCAGTAATTCTCGTATTCAAGAAAATTGGAGACGTGCGAAAAAAATTATGACCAATGAACAAATAGCCAAATTAGAAAAAGAACTTGAGTCAGTGATGGCAAGTATTCCAGAGAGAGAACTAAAAAAGGATAAAGAGATTGAGGAACTTCAGAAAAAAATGAAGGGATATGGGGAAGAAATTATAAGGATAAAAGCTGAAAAAGAAGCAAGAATCCAGGAAATCCAGGAACAATATCAAATAATGAAAATGGTTGCTTCCTATTATCCAGATGAATGGAATAGAATGGTTGAGAATACAAGGACAATAAGAGATATATAATGAACCCATAAAATGAGACAAAAAAATCGTTGTTTTTAAGTTGGATT